>JAAVGQ010000017.1 GCA_014800105.1 Bacteroidales bacterium
GATTCGCTGTGGCAGACATATTATGAAACCCAGGGGACCAAGGCCGAGCGAAAAGCGATAATTGACAAAGTAAAGAGCGAAATCGAATCAGTGCGAAACAATTCATTTAATGAGATGGAACAGGCTGTCAACAATTGTCGCGACAATATTCTTGTAAAGGTAAAGGAGCTATATCCCGATATAAAGTCTGAGGACTATCGACTTTTAGTGTACATTGCCTGTGGACTTTCTACGCGCACGGTAAGCTTGCTCATGTGTGAAACTGTCGATGTCATTTATAAACGCNAATCAAGGTTGAAAGCCCGAATCAAAGAAACGGTAATGACTTCGTGCCCTGAAATCATGACACTTTTTTAACGATTTACANGCCGGTCAGAAATTCCCTGGAACAATCGATTTACAATCTTAATTTTCAAAGNNATACAAATNATTCAGTCAGACTAATATTTTGGACTGAGCACATTNGTGTGAGTAATTTTGCAATCAAAATCATTACTCACATGAACACAAGATTTTTCATCATTATCCTGACAACCGTTTGCTCATGCATCTTAAGTCAGGCACAGAATCAAGAGGCTTCAGACAGTCTCATGCGTGAATTAAATGAAGTTATCGTTACAGCTAAACAACCAGCCACGAAACTTATCGGAACAACACTCGTTTCCACAATTCCGGGCACAAATCTTGCCGAGTTGGGTAACGCCCTCGATGTCCTCGCCCAGCTTCCAATGATCAAAGTTGAGGATGACGCTGTCAGAGTTATCGGTAAAAATAAAATTGAAATTTACATCGATGGCAGGCCGATGCGTGATGCAATGGAGTTACAGCAAATTCTTTCATCCAACCTNAAAAANGTTGAGCTGAACATGGCACCGGGAGCCTCCTATGAAAGCACGACGGGCGCAGTTCTGAGGATAACAACGAAACGGAATTTCATACAGGGTCTTTCGCTGACCGACCAGTTTCAGCTTCAAAGGCGTCGCCGATGGTCAGCAATGGATTATCTTAGTTTGAGCTACATCTCCGGCTCATGGGAAATTTTTGCAAATACTTCNGTAAATCATAACAACTCTCTGGCAAAAGGATCAACTNTCAATACTTTNTTTTATAATGGGAAAGAGACCGTCATAGGCAGCAGTCAATATAATTCCTATCCCACGACAACGGGAGCCGTAAAAGCCGGTTTCAACTACGCGAGGGAATCGGAATCNTTTGGCGCTTATTACCGCTATAACCCTGAACGCGGTGACTTTAATAACAACGGCAGTGAATGGTATAATGATAATCCGGTGATNCNGCGNGANATTGACAAGCGAGTAAGGGCTCACAGTCATCTTGCCTCAATGTATTATGAAAATCAATTTGCCGGGAATTATCTTCTGCACTTTGACGGAGACTTTCACCTGTCAAATGAAAATAACCGAGTATCAACCATCTATCCCGAGACATCCAATCCTGACGTGAATTCAGCCGATAGACGTGAATCCACTCTTCTGGCAGGAAAACTATATTTAAATTTCCCTTTATGGAAAGGAAATTTCAACGTCGGTACACAGAACAGCTATACTCACACCAAGCTCGACTTTAAAATGATAAATACCNAAGTCAGCGAGTATATACCATCATCGCTTTCTGACGCAAANCAGACTTCGGCATCTCTGTTCGCAAGCTGGTCNCGAATGNTNGGAAGATTATCCCTCTCAGCCGGTGCAAGGTATGAATACGTCGACTATGACTTCAGGGTTAACGGCAAGCGAGATGAAAATGTGAGCCGGCGCGATAACCTGCTGACTCCTGACATCTCGCTCGGCTATTCGGTTAATGATGAATCGCAGATTAGCCTGAGCTATAAATTAGCCACTGTTAAGCCACCCTATTCACAACTCACTGGCTCGTTAAATTATGTAGGTATTCATGAAATAGAAGGTGGAAATCCGGCACTACGCGACGAGAAAATGCATGATTTCCAGATCTTCGGAATGTGGAAAGGTTTCATTATTCAATCAGACTTTACCCGCGCTCTTGATACATACGCCTACGTAAAACAACTCTATNCGGCCAATAATCTACAGTTATTGATGCATCCTGCTAACATTGACGTTTCGGCTTTAAGCATATATCTCGTCTGGAGTCAGCCCGTAGGACGATGGATGCCCAATATCACCACAGGCGCTTACCGTCAATGGCTAAGTATTGAAGGCACTCATTATANTAAACCNATCTTTTCATATTATTTCGACAACACGTTCTCTCTGCCCGGCGGTTGGACGCTCACGGCGAATGTGAGCGGACAATCGCAAGGTGACATGCACACCAATCGATTCGGCGCATCATGGTTCACAATGGATGCTTCAGTAGGTAAGGCACTTCTAAACAAATCCCTGACAATCAAACTCTCAGCAACCGACATTTTTAATACAGCCAATAATGACTGGNNNATGAANACNTTTGGANTATNCGTAGATAAACGCCAGAGCTATGACCGCCGTGGCATTTCTCTCAACATCATNTATAACTTCCAGCCCCACAAGAGTAAATATAAAGGTACGTCAGCCTCCGAATCAGAACTTAACCGGTTATAAAGTAATATCACCACTTTAACGAATGGAGTTTCGGGACAAAATTGCTAACTTTGCGGTCGCAATTTGTTGAGACATCATTCTATGGGTACAATTGGTAAATTTGATTCTTTTAGGAATAAACTGAAAGGGCTTGCAGCTATGCCGGCATTCCCGGTACTGTTATCACTATGCGCGGTNCATTCGCTTAACGACCTGTTACAGGCAGTTATAACCGCGGTTTANCCAATGCTGAAANCCGANCTCAATCTTGATTTCGCCCAGATTGGGATGATTACACTCGTCTACCAGATAGCGGCATCAATTTTCCAGCCTGTGGTGGGATATGTATTTGACAAGAAACCATCGCTTTACTCTCTCCCCATGGGAATGGTTTCCACCACGCTCGGTATCATCCTGTTCGCTTACTGCAACACTCTCGCGGGCATCCTCGTAGCGGTATTCCTTGTTGGTATAGGTTCTGCAACATTGCATCCTGAAGCATCCCGTATCACGTCACTGGCAGGAAGAGCTCGACGCGGATTCGCTCAGTCAGTCTTTCAAGTAGGAGGAAATTTCGGCAGTTCGATAGGACCGTTGCTCGTAGCGCTGATCGTTGCACCTCACAACCGTCATTACGTGCTGTTCTTCCTGATTTTCTCAGTGCTTGCATTCGCAGCTATGCGTCCCATCGTCAACTGGTATAAGTCATATCTCAACGATGTTAAGAAACATCCTGAGTCACATGCCCGGAGCATGGCTCTTCCGCTTTCACGTCGAAAAACCATCTTCGTCATCGGGATAATCATGATTCTCATTTTCTCCAAATACATCTACATGGCTTCTCTTTCCAGCTACTACACATTCTACCTGATGGAGAAATTCGGAGTCTCGGTCAAGATGTCCCAGATTTTTCTCTTTATATTTGTCGTGTCGACGGCAGTAGGAACGCTCGTAGGAGGCCCCATAGGTGACCGTTATGGTCGCAAACTTGTAATATGGATTTCGATACTCGGCACAGCTCCATTCTCCCTTTTGCTGCCTCATGTATCGCTCCCGCTGACCGCCCTACTGAGTTTCTGCGCGGGTTTCATGCTTTCCTCAGCATTCCCCGCAATACTGCTCTATGCTCAGGAACTTCTGCCCACGAAACTCGGTATGATCTCAGGACTTTTCTTCGGCTTTGCTTTTGGAGTAGGTGGTATAGCTTCAGCTGTTCTCGGAAACTTTGCCGATGAATATGGAATCGAAGCAATCTACAACGTGTGTGCTTATATGCCACTCATGGGCATCGTTGCATGCTTCCTTCCCAATCTGCGCAACAGGGAATTGCCTCGCTGATTATTGAACAACGGTACAGATTACCGGGTTTTCGATTTTGATTTTGCGAGGCAACGACTTTACCACTTCACTGTAACTGTGACGTATTAGACTTTTAATCATTTCGGTTGAAAGGCCACCCTTTAAAGAAAACTGATTCCAGTACCGTTTGTTCCAATGCCATGCCGGCTCAATATCAGGAAATCGATCGCGCAGCTCGAGTGCATAATCAGGATCTGATTTCACGGCAATAATATCACGACCGTCAAGATTTAAGCATGCAAAAATCTTATTGCAAATTCTGAATACAAGGCATTCTGGTCCAAAAGCCATATCTTCGGTTACCAATGGCAAGGACAGGCAGTATTCACGCGTTAATTCTATATCCATATATTTAGTAAGTAACTGATTAAAATAAATGATAATACCTGTCAGCTACTCACAGATTAACTATTGTTATTCCGGCACCACCGAATCGCACATCTTCATCGTGATAGCTGACAACACCTGGAACGGTTCCCAAATAGCCGCGAATTGCCTGACGGAGAGCACCCGTTCCGGTACCGTGAAGGATGCGCACGCGCTGAGCGTTAAACTGCAATGCATCGTCTATGAAATAAGTAACCGACTGGAGTGCTTCGTCAGCACGCATTCCGCGTACATCGATTTCCTGTTTGAAATTTAGCTGCTTGTCACGTTGCGAGTCAATCGTCGCGGCACTGATGAACGATGTTTTACCGGCTCCAGATTTCGGCTTGGCAAGCGTAGCCTTAAGGCGGTCAAGTTTAACCGTGGTCTTTAGCAAGCCAAAAGCAACCACTGCATTCTTGCCGTTGATTTCAAGAATCTTACCAGGCTCTCCCTGCCCGTCGAGCTTCACGTTATCACCCACTTGCAACGGCTTCTCTACAACGGGAGCCTTGACATGTTGCTTCTTGGCTTTGGGAGCCTTGGCAAGCAACGGGTGATTCTTATCGTTGGCCTGCTCGAGCTGGCGACGTTCTGAAGCAAGCTTTTCTCGGGCAGCCTTGGTGGATTCCTTTTCAGCCTGAACACTCCTGATTTCGTGAATAGTGCGCTCAATGACAGCATTCGACCCCTCAAGGATGCGGCGGGCCTCTTCCTTGGCATCAGCAATAATCTCCCGGCGTTTTTCCCGCAATGTGGCAGCATCTTCCTCGTAACCGGCAAGAACACTTTCTATCTTTTTCTCTTTCTGCTTGATTGATAATCTCTTGTTTTCCCAATAGCGTTTATCGCGCGCAATGTCAAGAAGATACTTATCAAGATTCACATAGTCGCTGCCCACTATTTCTTTTGCCGCTTCGATTATCTGACCGGGCAATCCTATATTGCGGGCAATTTCAAGAGCGAAAGAGCTACCGGGACTACCTATTGACAGCTTGAAAAGCGGTTTCATCTTTTGGCGGTCATAGAGCATCGAGCCGTTGACAAGCCCCGGCGTACCCTCAGCAAGTTGCTTGATATTGTGGAAATGGGTATTGATTACCCCCCACATTTTAAGCTCGTTAAACCTCACCAATATAGCTTGAGCCAATGCTCCGCCCAACTGAGGTTCAGTACCGGCTCCAAACTCGTCGATAAGCGCGAGTGTGCGCTCATTGCCATTAACAAGGAAAAACTTCATGTTCCTGAGATGAGAACTGTAAGTACTGAGATCATCTTCAAGTGACTGGTCATCACCTATATCAATGAAGATATTTTCAAAAATTCCCAAGTGAGAGTTCTCGTATACCGGAGGGAGAACGCCACACTGCGCCATGTACTGAACTATTCCCACCGTCTTGAGGCACACTGATTTACCACCGGCATTAGGCCCCGATATAATCAGTATGCGATCTTTCCCGCTTAGTCTAATATCCAGCGGGACTATTTCCTTATTCTGGCGAGAAAGAGTTTCCAGCAACACGGGATGAACGGCATGATACCATTCAAGTTCCGGACCATCCTCAATATGGGGTAACAGCCCTCCCACCTCGCGGGCATATAGCGCTTTACCTCTTATAAAATCAAGAACCGCAAGAATATCAAAACTTGCACGAATATCCTCGAGATGAGGACGGAGAGTATCAGTCATCGCAATAAGCAGGCGCGTGATTTCACGCTTCTCCTCCATCTGCAATTCCCTCACGCGGTTATTGGTCTCGACAATCTCAGCCGGCTCAATAAAGTATGTCTTGCCTGAGGCTGATTCATCATGAACAATACCCCCTATCTTGCGTTTGAACGCAGGAGCCACGGGCAAGACGAGCCGGCCGTCACGCACTGCCGGCTTGGCGTCGCTATCAAGATAACCTTCACTTACTGCACGCGAAATAACACGGCGCATTATTGAGTTAATCGTACCTGACATTGACTGCAGCTGGCGACGTATTGAAGCAAGTTCATCTGATGCGTTATCCTTAACGTTACCATACTGGTCAATAACGCGGTTTATCTCGCCAATCAGCAATGGACTGGGCACAAGGTCCTGAGCCTCTTCAGCAAGGTCGGGGTAATCAGATGTCCCGTTGTCCCGGCGATGACGCGAAAAGAATGATGTCACGTCAACTATGCATTGCAGCATGCGCCTTACATCCTGCAACTCTTTGGCCGTCAAAAATGTACCAGGTATTCTTATAGCCGAGAGGCGACCTGATATATCATTGGTCGACACAAGAGGCAACGGGTCGTCACCGCTTTCAATAGTGAGCATTTCGTGGGTTGCGCGCAGTTGATGTTTCACCACCGCGGGGGAGGAGGAGAATGTCATCTCATCCACCATCACGGCTCCCATGGGAGTAAGGCACAAGCCTTTAATGCGTTCCTTTACAGTGTCAAACCCAATTTTTGTCTCGTATTTGTGTGCAGG
>JAAVGQ010000018.1 GCA_014800105.1 Bacteroidales bacterium
CGAAACCCAGATTGAAGGTTTCAAAAATGCAATGACCCGCGACGGCGTTGCGCTCGTTAAGGGTATCATGGAAATCGAGAGACGAGTGCTCAACGGCGATACCGTCACAGAGCTTACCGTAGCTGAGATCCTCACCCGTCACCGCTCAGAGCGAGAACTATATTTCGATGACAGCTTTACAACCATCGCCGGTTATGGACCCCACGGAGCTATAGTGCATTACTCGGCCACTCCCGAAACCGACACGAAGGTGGGTACTGACAACCTCCTCCTCATTGACTCAGGCGCTCAGTATCTCGACGGCACTACCGACATCACCCGAACTATCATCATAGGCAACCCCAGCGAGAAACAGCGCGAGGATTTCACCACAGTACTCCGCGGTAACATCAACCTCGCCTTGGCGGTATTCCCCTCCGGAACCCGTGGAACTCAGCTTGACGTGCTCGCCCACCTTCCCCTGTGGGAGCGCGGCTTGAACTACCTCCATGGCACCGGTCACGGTATCGGTCACTTCCTCAACGTTCACGAAGGACCTCACTCCATACGCATGAACGACGTGCCCACCCCGCTCGAGCCCGGAATGCTGGTAACTGACGAGCCCGGTGTCTACATCGAGGGAGAGTATGGAATACGTTGCGAGAATGTCATCCTGTGTAAACATCAGCGCACGACAGCTATGAGGGACTTCCTTCAGTTCGAGGCCATAACATTGTTCCCCTTCGACCGCAAGCTCGTGAAACCGTCAATGATGACCGACCGCGAGCTGACGTGGCTGAACGAATATCACAAACGCGTTTACGAGACGTTAGCTCCCCACCTTAACACTGAGGAACGAGAATGGCTCGCCAATGCTACTTCACCAATCAATAAAGACTGATAGATATGGCTCTAATAATTCCCGTAAGAGGTTTCACCCCCAAGATTGGCGAGGATTGCTTCCTGGCTGAAAATGCTACTATCGTTGGTGACGTCACGATGGGCGACCAGTGCAGCGTGTGGTTCAATGCCGTGTTACGCGGCGATGTCAACACTATAACCATAGGTAACCGCGTAAACATTCAGGATGGCTCAGTCCTCCACACATTATATAAGAAATCAACCATCGAGATAGGCGACGATGTGTCAATAGGTCACAACGTAACGATTCACGGTGCAAAAATCCACAACCTTGCGCTCATTGGCATGGGAGCTGTAGTGATGGATGATGCCGTGGTGGGCGAAGGCGCATTAGTTGCAGCCGGCTCAGTCGTACTGTCAAAAACAGTAATAGGTCCTCACGAGCTGTGGGGCGGTGCTCCGGCCAAGTTCATCAAGATGGTTGAGCCCGAGAAGGCTAACGAGATGAATAAGAAGATAGCAGGCAACTACCTTAAATATTCCAAGTGGTATACCGACCCTGAAGGTTCCGATCCCAACTTCTGAACCACGCTGTCCCGTCCCAATTCCCTCCCCACACTTTTGGACAACAAGAAACAGTTGTCCCAATAGAGAATGGGACACAGTCGCAAAAGGCATGCAAAATATTTTTTTTGGTAATTGAATTATTTTACGTACCTTTGCCCCGCTAAAAGAACTAAATAACAAACTTTTAAAACTTAACTATCAAAAAATGATTATCGTACAAGTAAAGGAAGGCGAAAACATCGAAAAGGCCCTCAAGAAATTCAAACGTAAATTTGAAAAGACCGGCATCGTTAAGGAACTCCGTGGCCGCCAGGCTTTTGAAAAGCCCTCAGTAGCCAACCGTAAGAAAATGATGAAGGCAGTTTACGTTCAGAAACTGCGTAGCGTAGAGGAATAATTCCCACTCTTACACATTTTCTCCCCTATACGTTACACGAATTTCTGATTGAGAGGAGGTGATTTTTTACCTGATTATTTGCACATCTCAATATTTACCGCTAACTTGCATGGTGTAGACAGGCACTCCACCGGCGTGGATTGCCGCAAAAGGATCTGACCATGTTAATAGAGGATTTTTTAACATACATGCGGTGTGAGCTGAATTATTCGGCCCACACCGTTTTGTCTTATCGCACCGACCTCGAGCAATGGCGCGATTTTGCCACCGGCGGCAACACCGGGGATTTCAATCCTCTTGACGTGACTACCGGCGACCTGAGGCAGTGGATCCTCAACCGTGCATCAGCCGGTGACGGTGCCCGCACGCTACGCCGCAAGGCAACAGCACTGAGGTCTTTCTATAAATACCTGATGCGGAACGGCCACATCGACCGCAACCCGGCCTCAGACCTCATCCTGGCTAAACCTGACAAGCCGCTACCCAACTTCATTCGCCCTCACGAAACGGAGTCATTGTTTGACGAGACATTTGACCGTGAAAATTTCCTGGAAACACGTGACCGCCTGATTCTGCTAATGTTATACACTACCGGCATGAGGCGCGCCGAGTTGCTGACGCTCACTGATGTCAACGTTGACACAGCCCGCTGTGAACTAAAAGTACTCGGCAAGCGTAATAAAGAAAGAATTATACCTTTCGGCTCAGAGCTGAAGGAGATGATTGAGCTTTACCGCACGCTACGAATGCAGGAAACCACGAAAACGCCCGAGTTCTTCTTCGTACGTCCCGGAGGCTTCCCGCTCTACCCCATGCTGGTGGAGAGAGTGGTGAAAACCGGGCTCACGGGAAAAGCCCATGCCGCCAAGCTCAGCCCTCACGTCATGAGGCACAGCTGCGCGACCGATCTCCTTAACAACGGCGCTGACATCACAGCAGTGCAACAACTGCTGGGTCACACGTCACTGAGAACAACGCAGGTATATACACACTTGACCTATAGAGAATTGCAAAATAATTATCAACTCGCACATCCCCGTGCTCAAAAAAAAGGAGGAAACCATGGAAGTTAGAATTCAAGACATCCACTTCGATGCATCTCAGCAACTCGTTGACTTTATCAACACCAAGGCCGACCGCATGTCACGCCGCTACCCCACTCTCGATTACACCGAGTTCACACTCACTCTGATAAAACCGCAGACCATAAAGAACAAGGAGGCTCGCGTGAAAGCAATCGTACCCCACCACGGCGAATTCACCGCCACCAAGACTGCCGACAGCTTTGAGGCTGCCATCACCGAGGCTCTCGAAGCTGTAGAAGCCCAGCTTGCCAAAATCAAGGATAAGTAAACACTCTACGTTATCGAAAACTCATCAGCGTGCTCTTCCAATTGCGGGAGAGCGCGTTTTTTCTTATCTTTGCACAGCGCCAGGGGGGAATTCCTCCCGGGCTTCATAAACCACTAATCTCACATTATTCAGTTTCAAGATGCACATCAAGACTCCCTCCCAGATAGCCGATGCCACACTGACGGCAGGCAATTCAAAAATCCACCTGACCCGTCACGACAAGAAGCGCCTCTTCATCCAGTCAATCATGGCCGGTGCATTCATTTCGTTTGGCGGCATACTGTCACTCATCGTGGGCTACGGTTGCCCGGAAATTACGGGTGCTAATCCAGGAATACAAAAGCTGTTGAGCGGCTGCATGTTCCCCATAGGGCTCATCCTCGTAGTGGTTCTCGGTGCCGAGCTGTTCACCGGCAACAACGCCCTGCTCATTCCCGCTTACATGCGCAAGAATGCCACCGTGGGCGACATAGCTCTCAACTGGTCGATGGTTTATGCCGGAAACTTCGTGGGCGCCCTGCTGTTCACGTTCACACTGGTAGTCATTCCCGGGCTGCTGTCAGTGGCACCTTACCATGACACCATCCTCGCGATAGGTACCGCCAAGGTGTCACAGCCGTGGCTCACTATCTTACTGAAAGGCATCGGCGCCAACTGGTGTGTGTGCCTCGCCGTGTGGCTCGCCTTGTCAGGCAAGACCTTGCTCGAGAAGTGCATAGGATGCTGGTTCCCCGTGATGGCATTCGTAGCATTAGGCTATGAGCACTCGATTGCCAACATGTTCTACCTGCCTGCAGCGATGGCTGAGGGCGCCGGTTTCACAGCATGGGAGGCAGTGTGGAATAACCTCATTCCCGCCACTCTGGGCAACATCGTGGGCGGCTCACTGCTCGTGGGGTGCGTTCACTCCTACGTTCACCTGAAGAAAGCTGACGAGAAATAACGTGAGCCTTGATGTAACTCGAAAAAATTAACCTAAAATAACCAAGGATTTCTCCATTTTTTGTTAACTTTGCATCGACTCACATGAGTCACCAACCAAATTCATAGTTGACTAACTAATTATTCACCTAAAAACTTAACTGTAAAAATGGTAAGTTATAAAGAACTCGGTCTTGTAAACACCCGTGAGATGTTTGCAAAGGCTATCAAGGGCGGTTACGCTATCCCCGCTTTCAACTTCAACAACATGGAGCAGCTCCAGGCTATCATCAAGGCTGCTGCTGAAGACCGTTCACCCGTTATCCTCCAGGTTTCAAAGGGTGCNCGCAACTATGCTAACGGCACTCTCCTCCGCTACATGGCTCAGGGTGCTGTAGAATATGCTAAAGAACTCGGCTGGGAGAATCCCCAGATCTGTCTCCACCTTGACCACGGTGACAGCTTCGAGCTTTGCAAGTCATGCATCGACAACGGTTTCTCTTCAGTAATGATCGACGGTTCACACCTCCCCTACGAGGAAAACGTAGCTCTCACCAAGAAGGTTGTTGACTACGCTCACCAGTATGATGTAACTGTTGAAGGCGAGCTCGGCGTTCTTGCCGGCGTTGAAGACGAAGTTTCTTCTGACCACCACACTTACACCAACCCTGAGGAAGTTATCGACTTCGCTACCCGCACAGGTTGCGATTCACTCGCTATCTCAATCGGTACCAGCCACGGTGCTTACAAGTTCACTCCCGAGCAGTGCACCCGCAACGCTGAAGGCAAGCTCGTTCCCCCTCCCTTGGCATTCGACGTGCTTGACGCTGTAATGGAGAAACTCCCCGGATTCCCCATCGTTCTCCACGGTTCTTCTTCAGTTCCCCAGGAATATGTTGACATCATCAACGCTAACGGTGGCAAGCTCCCTGACGCAATCGGTATCCCCGAGGAGCAGCTCCGCAAGGCAGCTAAGAGCGCAGTGTGCAAGATCAACATCGACTCAGACAGCCGCCTCGCTATGACTGCAGCTATCCGCAANATNTTCAACGAAAAGCCCGCTGAGTTCGACCCCCGCAAATACCTGGGTCCCGCTCGTGACGAGATGGAAAAGCTCTACAAGCACAAGATTGAGAANGTGCTCGGTAGCAAGGACAAGGCTTAATAGCCCCGTCAGCTATTCCGCATAACCCCTTTTGGCGCCGGTTCCCCTGATAATTGTGAAAGCAAAACCTGTCGGGTTACCGGCGCCTCTCTTTTCTCCCCTCTTAACCATTATTTATCNTCTCTCCCGCTAACGCCCAATCAATTGAAATCATGAATAAACTGATCNTCTCGCTTTTCATAGCGTCATCGCTCGCTGCCGGTGCCAACAACCGCTGGGAAGACCCCACGGTAGTCAACATCAACCAGCTTCCGGCTCACGCCACGTTCAGCACTTACCCCTCCCTGCAGGATTTTCTCAAGGGTGGCGCCTCACCCGACGAGATTTCGCTTAACGGCACATGGAAATTCACGTTTGCCGAGCGCCCGGCCGACGCCGTCATAGATTTCTACAGCGACAACGTCGACACCTCGTCATGGGGTGACATCACAGTCCCGGGCAACTGGGAAACCCAAGGCTACGGAGTGCCCATCTACACCAACGCCACATACGTTTTCCCGGCCAACCCTCCCTACGTTGACAACAACGACCTCCCCGTGGGCACCTACCGCCGTTCGTTCACAATCCCCGCCTCAATGCGCGGACAGAACCTGTGGNTGCAGTTCGGCTCTATCACCGGGGCAGCATCAATATACGTAAACGGCACCGAAGTGGGCTACACCAAGGCCGCAAAACTTCCTGCCGAATTCAACATCACCCCCTACGTGAGAGATGGTGAAAATACCCTCGCCGTCCAGATCTACAAGTGGAGTGATGCTTCCTACATGGAAGACCAGGACTTCTGGCGCCTCGCCGGCTTTGACCGCGACGTGAAGATTGTAGCCGTTCCCTCAGTGAGCATCGCTGACTTCACCGTGCGNGCCGGCCTTGACAAGAAATACACTGACGGCACCCTCGACGCTACCGTTAAGGTTGCCAACACATCAGCATCGCGTGCCAACGGGTACGCAGTCAAGGTTTCGCTTCTTGACGCCAACAACAAGAGCATCTACAGTGCCACNCGCAAGCTCCCNGCNATCAAGACCGGCGCTCAGGGCGAGGTGAAATTCAATACTACCATCCCCGCTCCCAGCCAGTGGAGTGCNGAGAATCCTTATCTATACAAGGTAGCGATCGAGCTTCTTGACCCCAAGGGCAACGTTGAGCAGGTCACGGGCTGCAACACCGGTTTCCGCACAATCGAAATCAAGAATGCCCAGCTGCTCGTCAACGGCAAGCCGGTCTCAATAAAGGGTGTAAACCTCCACGAGCACCACGAGTCAACAGGTCACTATCTCGACAGCGAAACGCGCCTGAAGGACTTCGAGCTGTGGAAGCAGAATAACATCAACGCCGTGCGCACGTCCCACTATCCCCAGGCACCGGAGTTCTATGACATGGCCGACCGTTTCGGCATCTATGTCGTTGACGAGGCCAATATCGAGATGCACGGCCTCACTTACAGTCACCCCAACCATCCCGTCGACCTCCCCGAGTGGAAGGATACGATGCTTGACCGCGAGATGCGCATGTATGAGCGTGATAAGAACCACCCCTCGGTAATCGTGTGGTCTATGGGTAACGAAACCCAGATGGGCAAGCACTTCGAGGAGGCCTACGCGTGGCTNAAGAATGCTGACCCCACCCGTCCCGTCCAGTATGAACAGGACCGCAGCGGTAACTTCTCAGACATCTTCTGCCCGATGTATTACCCCACTGACCGCGCCGTGCGCTANGCTCAGNGCGAGGGTATCACCNGCCCCCTCANCCAGTGTGAGTACCAGCATGCTATGGGTAACTCCAACGGCAACTTCCGCGACTACTGGGAGGATATCCTGGCTTATCCCTCACTGCAGGGCGGCTTCATATGGGATTGGGTAGACCAGGGTCTCGTGGCTCATGACGAGCAGGGTCGCAAGTACTGGGTGTATGGCGGCGACCTCGGCGGCCACCGCTGGACTCATGACGAGAACTTCTGCATCAACGGCGTTGTCAACCCTGACCGTACAGTTCATCCCGCCATTCACGAGGTCAAGAAGGCTTACTCGCCCATAGGNTTCAAGCTCTCGGGCAAAAACACCCTGGAGATTGAAAACCGCAACCTCTTCACTCCCCTCAGCGACTACACGTTCAACTGGCAGCTCACATGCAACGGCAAGANNATCGAGCAGGGCAACTTCACCATTGCCGGCGANCCCCTCTCAACTGTCAATTTCACCGTTCCCATGCAGGAAATCNCNCCACGTGCCGGCCAGGAATATTTCCTCAACNTCCAGGCAATGACCGTGGCTGGCAGCGCACTCGTGCCCGCAGGACATCAGGTGGCTGACGAGCAGCTCGCTCTCTCNGGCGAAGACTTCTTCAAGGCACGTCACAACGCCGTGGGNGCAACTCNCGTCACCATGGANACAATCACAGCCGAGAATCAACCTGACAAGCTCAGGTTCACCTCAGGCAACGTCACCGCTATCATCAATAAAGGCAACGGCCTCCTCGTGAGCTACAACATCAATGGCAAGGANATGCTCCTCGCACCCATGCGACCCGACTTCTGGCGCGCACCCATCGACAACGACTTCGGTTTCGGCATGGAGTCAGAGAGCAACATCTGGCGCACAGCCGGTGCCCGCACCATCGCCAGGGATGTGACCGTTACCGAGAATGCCGGTAGCTACAACGTGACTGCCAACCTTGAACTNCGCGACCTGGGCATNCCCATGACCATCACTTACCGCGTCAACCCCGGCTGCGTAATAGATATCACCAGCTCAATTGACCTCAAAGGCCGCGAGAACCTCCCCGAGTTCCCCCGCTTCGGAATGAATACCTGCATTGACAACTCNCTCGACCTTGTCAACTACTACGGCCGTGGCCCCTGGGAGAACTACGTTGACCGCTCATGGTCAAGCTACGTNGGTAACTACACCTCAACGGTTGACGAGCTCAACTTCGAGTACATCCGCCCTCAGGAAAACGGCTACCGCACTGACGTGCGCACCGTCTCGCTCACCAATCCCGCTGACGGTACCGGTATCGCCTTTGAAGGTATCGGAGGCCCCGTGTGCTTCGGAGCCAAGCGCAACACGACAGCCGACCTTGACCCCGGATTGACCAAGAAGCAGATGCACACCGTCGACATCGACCCGCGCAACGAAATCTACCTCAACATCGACCTGGGCCAGACGGGCATCGGAGGCACCAACAGCTGGGGCGCACGCACCCTTGAGCAATACCGCCTCAAAGCCGGCGANAAATACACTTACACCTTCTCCCTCTCTCCTGTTAGTAAATAAAAANGAACCGGTCTATCAATCATACGAGATAACAGGATAACCCGCCNNNNGGCGGGTTTCCTCATTAATAGCCCCTCNAACGGGGTTGTTCTTTTACGCATATCAATTAACAACCACTCGCGTGGGCTTGCAGGTGCACTTCGTTTGTCCCGTCCCATTTCCCCCTCCCCTTTTTGGGACAGTTGTCCCATTTGACCGTTCCCCGTTTGGGACGGGACACNCNGGAGCANACACTNCTGAGTNTACTGTTCGTTCACAANCTCCCCGCGGGTAGAGCGTGNACACCGTTCACAACAAGGGGGCACCCGGGTTGTGAACGAACACCTCGCCCGGTGGTGACTCATCGGCAACTCAGCCAATTATTATTTAATAAAGGAATCCTAAAAGCCACATTGGAACCTTGTTGCCAACTCCCGTTTCTATATTATCAGAAATAACATAACTATCAGACCTGTCAGCAATCTGAGAAAAACCTTTACCCTTACCTCCAACTTCAAACAGATACTTACGGTCAACAAGGAAATCACCCTCCTTGGGTGCATACAAATTGCCAGCATAACTTAGCATGGATGCCACAAAGCTCTCCCTTACGGTTCCTATTTTATTCATAATACCCAGTGCCTGCATTACTGAAGGATTATCGAATAGTATCTTTTCAGGCTTAGAAGCCCTCTTGGGTTGTGTAGTCGGATCCATAAGCGTGCGAAGGATAGCACCGTCGCTTAACATTGTAAAGAATTTCATTAATTGATTACGAGTAACCTCCACATCCCTCGACAGGCTTGTCATATTGGGAACAAAGGGTACTTGCTCAGCAAGAATAACAAGAAGTTTCTTCAGCTTTAGCTGAGTTTCATATTCAATGGCCGATACCGCCGGTATATCAAGATCTATGACTGACGACACAAGGCGCTCTACCCGCTGGGAATACGTAAATTCCGAACTTTCAATAAAAAAAGGGTAGTAGCCCATCTTTAAATATTTCTCGAATTCTCCTATGACCCTAATTGAAGCTGTAATCTTAGAAGCTAAGGTTCTATGATTAACGAGCAAGTCAGGAAGACTGATAGAAGCCATATCATGGTTTCCGGTAAAGTTCAGGTATTCCCTGAATGAGAGTCCACGTAATTCATATACAGCAACACGGCGTGACAGGTCGGCAATCTTGCTGTTAAGTTGCAGCAAAGAGGAACCTGTGAATACAATATTCAATGCCGGATAACTGTCATATATGTTTTTCAGCTCACGTTCCCAGCTTGAGTGCGGATATCGGTGTACTTCATCAAGAAAAATATGTGTACCTCCATGTTTATAGTGATAATCAGCAAGATCCAGAATAGTATGTTCGTTGAAAAAAAAGTTGTCGAGTGAAGCATAAACGCCCTTATCCCCCAATTCCTTGCACCGTTGCAGCATCATAGTTGTTTTGCCCACTCCACGTGAGCCTTTTATCATGATGAGGCGGTCGCCCCATGATATTACATCGTAGAGATAGCGGTAAAGAGGAGCATTGAGCGCCTCAGTTAACCTTGACGATATTTCATAAATCCTATTCATAACAATATTAATTTCCACAAAGTTACAAATATTGTTCTTTACAAAGAAAGAAAATGGCAATTTCTTTTCTTTACAAAGAAAACACATTCACAATCTCCTCGCGGGTAGAGCGTGAACACCGTTCACAACAAGGGGGCACCCGGGTTGTGAACGAACACCTCGCCGGGGATTGCCTACTGACAGGAAATGCGCTTGGTCTGATTACTTGTGCGTTATAACACGCGTAGACGTTAATAATTAAACACATAAATTGCAACATCAAGACTTGATATATTGTTTTAGTTAGGTTAATGACGTTAAATTTCAGCTTAGGTGAAATATAGCCTCGAAGAGGCTAAATCTCTGAAAGCTGGGGAACATGTGTATAAATAAGAGAGCCAGTGTCGGAGACACTGAATAAATTAATCAAGGTAAATATCTTGGGGATCTAATTCAATTGCAAATATGGCAATTCCTTGTTAATTATGAGATTTTATTTTATGTTCAGTGTCTCCGACACTGGTTAGGTGTTGAGTATGCGCTTATCCTCAGCTATGCCTTGCCGACCTGCTGGTCGCCTGCGGCTGTAAGCTGAGGTTTCCTATATTTAACGTCTACGACGTTAATACACAAGCGAATTGGCTCTCGATAAGTCAATGCAGGTGGGTGTGGTCGTAGGTGATTTTTAGGTCATAAAATGCAGAAATTATTAGGAAGTCTCGTAGAGGCTTAATCTA
Organism: Bacteroidales bacterium; assembly: GCA_014800105.1. GTDB lineage: Bacteria > Bacteroidota > Bacteroidia > Bacteroidales > Muribaculaceae > JAAVFS01. The sequence continues at coordinate 10,789 of JAAVGQ010000018.1, forward strand.
TGTAACCAGTTTTCAGAGATTTAGCCTCTACAAGGTATGTCATGACTGACAGACCTGTCAGATACCCTCCCCCCTTCCACTCCTTCCAGTAAAGAGTAGAATAGCAAACGGGGTATGTACAGTACAAAATTACGTCGTAANTCCCGGTATACGGGTGCAAATATCATACTCTCATGCGAGTTTGTGGATGGACGTGTTTGTCCCGTCCCATTTCCCCCTCCCCTTTTTGGGACANNTGTCCCATTTGACCGTTCCCCGTTTGGGACGGGACACACACGGGAGCATACACTACTGAGTGTACTGTTCGTTCACAACCTCCCCGCGGGTAGAGCGTGAACACCGTTCACAACAAGGGGGCACCCGGGTTGTAAACGAACACCCTACGCCGATTTCTATGTCATACTATGAAATTCTCGTTCAGTCACGCGTGGTGGTTTACAAGAGTGGCGTGGCGGAGCCGGCAGCGAGGGTGACGGGTATCTCACGGCCATTGACGCGAACGGTGGTCGAGCCTCCGCGCTCTGAGCTGATGGTGCAGTCGGTTACCTTGCCGTCACGCCACGACATGTTGACTGTGAAGCCGCCACGGGCTTTGAGGCCGCTCACGCTACCTTCCTTCCACTCGTCAGGAAGCGCGGGGAGCAGGGTTATCGTTGTGGGTGTAGACTGCAGTAACATCTCGGCTACTCCCGCGGTACCGCCAAAGTTACCGTCAATCTGGAACGGCGAGTGAGCGTCAAACAGGTTGGGATAGGTTCCGCCGCCACGGCGTGCATCCGCGCCGCGGTAACCGTCAGGGGAAACGTATTTGAGCAACTTGCGGTACATGTGGTAAGCGTTGACTTTGTCAAGCAGGCGTGCATAGAGGTTGATGCGCCAGCCGGTGCTCCACCCGGTGGTTTCGTCGCCCTTTATCTCAAGACTTCGCGCAATTGCCTTGCACAGGTCGGGGTTATCAGCGGGGTTGATGTGCCTGCCGGGGAACAGCCCGTAAAGGTGCGACTGGTGGCGGTGGGTAGGCTCAATGTCAGCCCAGTCGTGATACCACTCCTGCAGGTTTCCGTTGGCTCCCACGCGGTAAGGTCGCAGACGGGGAAGAACACTGTCAATCGTAGCGACGAGGTCGGCGTCACGATTTAGAATCTTTGCTGCATCGCGGGTATCCAGCAGACACTGGCGGGTGAATGCGAGGTCGGCAGTTGAACCGTAGAGCGTCGCACCCACGTAACCTTCAGGGGTAACATACATATTCTCAGGCGAGGTGCCAGGGGAAGTTATCAGCTCGCCGTCACGCTCTACGAGCCATGAGAGGCAGAAGCGGGCTGCGCCCTTAAGCGTGTCATAGACATCGGCAAGATATTCCTCGTCAGGATTAAACAGGTAATGATCAAAGAGGTGAGTTGAGAGCCACGTGCCACCCATATACCAGTTGGCCCACGAGGGATGCCCCGAAAGGTCGCCCACAGGATTTGCGATACCCCACATGTCACTATTGTGAGCGGCACACCAGCCGTCAGCTCCGAGGAAATCCTCAGCCACACGCGAACCGTGGTTGCTTAGGTTACCGATGAACCCCACGAGCGGCATTTCCATCTCTGACAGGTTGGTGACATTAGCCGGCCAGTAGTTTTCCTCAGTATTTATATTAATAGTATAGTTGCTGCTCCATGGCGGGAGCTTGCTCTCATTCCACAAGCCCTGAAGGTTGGCGGGGACACCGGGGGTTCGTGAACATGACGCGAGCAAGTAGCGGCCATACTGGAAGTATAGCTCCTCGAGGTCAGGATTGCACTGGGCACTGTCAGTATAGAGTTTAAGCTGGAGGTCAGTGGGCAGCGCGGCAATATCAGTTGTAGTACTCCCGAGGTCAAGTTTCACACGGTTCATAATCGCGCTGAAGTCAGCCGTGTGGCGCTTGCGAATATCATCCACCGGGATAGTCTTAACCTTGTTGCTAAGCCTGCGGGCATCAGCGACATAGTCCTTGCCCTCTTTAACGGGGTCCTTATCAAAACCGTTGAACGAAGTGGCATTCACGAGCTTGACGGTAAACTTCACGGCACCCTCTACCCGTACGCTGCCATCAGGAATGCCGGTCACGGTACCCCCCTCTGCCTCAACATCAACTATAGTCATGAAGTGAATACCGCGGTCAGGGTCATAGAGCATGTTCTCAACCGCATTATCACAATAGTGTGGAATGCTGGAATAAGCCACATACCCGTCAGCGACTATCTCCCCACCCGGTTCACTGTGAACGGCACAGGGGTTGTGAACGGACAGGCTCACTGTGGCATTGATACCCGCAGGGTCATCAGTCTCTACCTCCATGACAATCACCGAGTCGGGAGCCGAGGCATAATAGCGCCTCTTCATTTGATAACCGCCTGATGTAAACATGGTTTCAGCCACGCCGTCTATAATGTCAAGAGACCGTTTATAACCGGTGACGCTGTCAGTGACATCATAATTTACAATGAGAGAGCCCAGGGGCTGGTAATTCTGGGAATACTTACCCTGCAAGCCACGCTGCAGAGAGTCGGCCGCGCGGTAATCCTCACGGTCAAGAGCCTCGCGCACTTCACGTAGAGCCTTTCCGGGGTCAGGAGGGGTTGTATCACCCACGGGCTCACCCGTCCACAGGGTAATATCATTAAGCGTGAGACTGTCAGTCACAACGCCACCATAGACCATGGCACCGATGCGGCCGTTACCTATGGGCAGCGCTTCCTCGAAGTATACAGCCGGACGATCATATCTGAGACCGGGATTGTTGTCACCCTGCGAGCAGGAAGCAACGCCGAGCGAGAGCACTATAGCAGGAAATATAGAATGATTCATGGTAGGTAAGTATTAATAACCGGGACGCGATGCAACGCCCGGGAAACGGTTGACAACGACAAAAATAATAAACAGGCTCTAAACCAACAAATCATTTGGTTATTAAAAGGAAAATTACTACCTTTGCAAGCCGATTATATCCAAAATCAACCACGACGCGGCAATCAGGAGGCACTTTTGGCCGAGTGCCAAGCGAGCGCTTGCGTCAATTAATTAACTATTATTTAAACATTTAGACGTGGATACTCTAAGTTACAAAACCCTTACCCCCAACGCCCAGAGCGTAGAAAAAGAGTGGGTTCTCATCGATGCTACCGGCCAGCATCTCGGTCGCCTTTGCTCAAAGGTTGCCAAGATTCTCCGTGGCAAGAACAAACCCTCTTACACCCCCTTCGTTGAATGTGGTGACAACGTTATCATCATCAACGCTGACAAAGTTGTTCTCACCGGTAAAAAATGGACTGACCACACTTACCTGAGCTACACCGGCTACCCCGGCGGACAGCGCGAGACTACTCCCGAGGTTCTCATGAAAAAGTCTTTCAACAAGCACATCAAGCCCGGTATGCACCCCCTGTTCATTCACGTAATGAAGGGCATGCTCCCCAAGAACCGTCTTGGACGCCGCATCATCGAGAACATGCATGTGTATAATGGCCCCAACCATCCCCACGAGGCTCAGAACCCCAAAGTAATTGACATCAACAACTTTAAATAAACCCTAAGAGACAATGGAAACAGTTAATGCAGTAGGCCGCCGTAAAGCCGCCATCGCACGCGTGATTGTAAAGGAAGGCAACGGAGCCATCACAATCAACAAGCGCCCCTTAGACGTTTATTTCCCCTCAACTATACTTCAGTACATCGTTAAGCAGCCCCTCACCAAGCTCGAGGTTGCTGAGAAGTACGACATCCGCGTAAACCTTGACGGTGGCGGTTACAAAGGCCAGGCTGAGGCTCTCCGTCTCGCTATCGCCCGCGCTCTCGTTAAGATNAATCCTGAGGACAAGGCTACACTCCGNGCTGAAGGCTTCATGACCCGTGACCCCCGTTCAGTTGAACGTAAGAAACCCGGTCAGCCCAAGGCTCGTAAGCGCTTCCAGTTCTCTAAGCGTTAATCTCCTTCCCTCTCCCCGCCTCTTCTCTCCACCCGGTGACTATTCACTGTCACCTTGTGTTTAGTATCTAAATCCCGGCGATGGAAGTACGTTCCCTACCTCGGGGTTGTAAAAAATCACAGAACGTAAACAACTGATTTTACAAAATGTCAACACCTAATTTTGACCAATTACTCGAAGCAGGTTGCCATTTCGGTCACCTCAAAAGAAAATGGAATCCTGCTATGGCGCCCTATATCTTCATGGAGCGCAACGGTATCCACATCATCGACCTTTACAAGACAGCTGCNAAGCTTGACGAAGCCGCCGCTGCCCTGAAAAGCATAGCTAAGGCTGGCAAGAAGGTTCTCTTCGTTGCTACCAAAAAACAGGCCAAACAAGTTGTAGCCGACAAGGCACAGTCTATCGCAATGCCCTACGTTATCGAACGCTGGCCCGGCGGTATGCTCACCAACTTCCCCACCATCCGCAAGGCTGTCAAGAAGATGGCTTCAATCGACAAGATGACCAAGGATGGCACTTTCGACAACCTCTCAAAGCGCGAGAAACTCCAGATCACCCGTCAGCGCGCTAAACTCGAGAAGACTCTCGGCTCAATCGCTGATCTCAACCGTCTCCCCTCAGCTCTCTTCGTAGTTGACGTGCTCAAGGAGCGCATCGCCGTTGCTGAAGCTAACCGCCTCGGCATCCCCGTGTTCGCTATCGTTGACACCAACTCTAACCCCAACGACGTTGACTTCGTTATCCCCGCTAACGACGACGCTTCAAAGTCAATCGAGCTCATCCTCGACACCGTTTGCTCAGCTATGGCTGAAGGTCTCGAAGAGCGCAAGGCTGAGAAAGTTGACAACGAGGCTGCAGGCGAAGGCGAAGCTGCACCCAAGCGTGACCGCCGCCGCGTTAACCGCAAGGCTGAAAACGCTGAAGAAGCTGCTGAAGCTCCCGCTGCTGAATAATCAACACAGCTCGAAAAATCCACTCTCTCCACTATCATTTTTATTAACCAGCACCTATAAAAATCTACCAATATGGCAGTAACAATGGCTGAAATCACCAAGCTCCGTCACCTCACCAGTGCCGGCTTGATGGATTGCAAAAAAGCCCTCGCCGAGACTAATGGCGACATCGAGGCAGCTGTAGAAATCCTCCGCAAGAAGGGTCAGGCAGTAGCTGCTAAGCGTGAAGACCGTCAGGCTTCAGAAGGTTGCGTAATCGCCCAGACCGACGGTTCATTCGCAGCTATCCTCGCTCTCAACTGCGAGACTGACTTCGTTGCTAAAAACGCAGGCTTCGTTGAGCTCGCTCACAAGCTCATGGATCTCGCTATGGCCAACAAGGTTAAAACCGTTGACGAGCTCAAAGCTCTCACCGTTGATGGCCTCACCGTTGCTGACCTCATCACTGAGGAAAGCGGCAAGACCGGTGAAAAGACTGAGATCGGTGCTTACGAAGTTGTAGAAGCTCCCACAACCGCTGCTTACAACCACTTCAACAACAAGCTCGCAGCTATCGTAGGCTTCAACCTCGAGGGAGTTGATCCCCAGGTGGGTCGCGAGATCTGCATGCAGATCGCTTCAATGAACCCCGTAGCTGTCAGCCGCAACGACGTTCCCCAGGCAACTATCGACCAGGAAATCGCCGTGGCTGTTGAAAAAACCAAGCAGGAACAGGTTCGCAAGGCAGTTGAAGCTGCTCTCAAGAAAGCCGGCCTCAACCCCAACCACTTTGACAGCGAAGACCACATCGAGTCTAACATGTCTAAGGGATGGATTACCGAGGAAGAAGCCGCTAAGGGTCGTGAAATCATCAAGACCACCTCTGAGGCTAAGGCAGCTAACCTCCCCGAGGCTATGATCCAGAACATCGCTAACGGCCGTCTCAACAAGTTCTTCAAGGAATCTTGCCTCATGGAACAGGAATATGTTCAGGACAGCAAGATTACTGTAGCTCAGTTCCTTGACCAGACTCAGAAAGGACTCGTTGCAGTTGACTTCAAGCGTGTTAACCTCAACCAGGACTAAGCAATAGTCATAACAATTCTATAACGTTGCACCCCGCCGACTCGCTAAAAGTCTCGGTGGGGTGTTTCATAATCACCCACTTTAATAATCAGGCAAACGACAATCGACATGAGTAACAACAATAACCACCCGCTCGGCGAGGCTCCATGGGGCCACGTAATATTCTCTACCGGCCTCGGC
>JAAVGQ010000071.1 GCA_014800105.1 Bacteroidales bacterium
AGGTGTTGCGGATACTTCACGCCGTTGTCTTCATTTCTTGTCTAACATAAATACCGGCAAGACTTATTATTGTACTCCCGGTGGTGAGTATTATCGAATGATGGAGTTTATCCCTGACAGTGTTACCCATGAAAAGATGAGTAAGGAACTTGCACGCGCAGCCGGCGTTGCTTTCGGTGATTTCCAGAAAATAGTGGCACCTCTTGCTGAAGAGCTTCACGATACTATTCCACATTTCCATGATATGGAATTCAGATTGTCTCAACTTGATGAGGCAATTGCTGCTGATAAATTGGGAAGAGTTGCTGAATGTAAAGATCTCTTGGATTTCATTGACGAGCTTAGAGATGAAGCGACTCTGCCTGAGCGATTATTTCGAGAAGGAAAGCTTCCATTGAGAGTGTGTCATTGCGATACAAAAGTCAATAATATTCTTTTTGATAAAGAGGGTGATATATTGTGTGTTATAGATCTTGATACAGTCATGCCGTCGTTGATTTTCAGCGATTATGGTGATTTCCTGCGTACCGGTGCGAATGCAGCTCCCGAGGATGAACCTAATCTTGCAAAAGTGGCGGTTGATAAGGAGGTTTATGATTCATTTACAGATGGTTATCTTCAGAGTGCGACCTTCCTTACTAAAGAAGAAAGGGAGCTTTTACCTAAAGCGATGTTCCGTTTTGCCTACATGCAGGGGGTAAGATTCCTTACTGATTATCTTAATGGTGATACTTATTTTAAGATTCAATATCCTGAACACAATCTTGTAAGGACACGAGCTCAATTACGTCTTGCTGAACTCTCATTGCCACATTAAAAGTGGTGGAGTATGAGATAGTAGGGAAGATTATCTATTATCTCGCTTTTGTGTATTAGACTGTTTTGTTTTATCCCCGTTGCTCCAGCCTTTCTTTAGCAAGATGGTTGGATCAACGGGCTGATTATTGTGGCGTATTTCAAAATGGAGATGTGGTCCGCTACTGTTTCCTGAAGTGCCTCCTATTGCTATTGGCATTCCGGAGTAAACTTCTGCGTCATTTTTCGTAATAGGCTTTTGAAGATGTGCATATCTTGTTTGGTAGCCGTCAGGATGCTCAATGATTACGAAGTAACCGTATCCGTTTTTTTCGTAGCCGACCTTTTGAACTGTTCCGGGCAGAGCGGCAACGATTGTATCGCCACGATGCAGTGAGAGATCAATACCTTTGTGCATTTTTGTGCCATCGGCGCGAAGACCGAACGGAGATGTTATCTTGCAGAGTGGGATAGGGCAGTGGAAATTGGTATGGAAATAAGATGGTAGGGAGCCAGAATAGGCGGTGAACTGACTTGTATTTATTACGTCTGCTATGGGTGTAGACCCGTTATCTGTTGCATTAAAATCAGTATCTTCATATACGGAAGATAAGAATTCGAGAGTACTGAGTATTAACGAATCAGTTGATTCAGTTTGTGAATTAACCTCTGAAAGTTCAATCATAGATATAAGGCTTAAAAAGACTGAATCAATAGATGTCGTATCTCTCTTATCTGTGTTTTTTCCAACCAAATCTGTATTGACTAATCGATCTTGTGCTTTTATAAATGGTGATTGTAAAACAATATTAGCCCCGGCAGCAACCGAGGCTAATATAAATACTATCTTCAACTTAGACATCATTATTGTGTCTTAAATTAGTTTTTATGTTGTGTTGTGTCAGATTTCATGAACTTGGTCTTATTTTCCTTAATAAGTGGTTGAAGGAAAAGAATCCATCCTGAACACGCTACGACAGCAAGGAATGTAAAGCCTATAAGAATCATAGGCTTGCGAGGAGATGCGGCTCTAATGGGAACTGTTGCAGGGACAACTACTGTATAAACCGGTGTTGTTTCCTGAACCTTTGCTTTAGCCTTTTGTACTTGCTGAGCGGTCTGATTATAAAGAGAGAAAGCTAACTGAGCTTCATTATCAAGACGGTCTCGTGTAATACGAGCTGACTGGGTAGCAAGTCCTTGGTTACGGTCGGTATAATCAGCGAGAGTTTGCTGGGCTTTGTAGTATTCTTGTTGAGCCTCAGCATTGAGTTTTTCAGCATACTCAAGATCTTTTCGTGCCTTGTTAGTACGATACTCAGTGATGTAGTTCTGAAGACGGCTTACAACAGTATCAGCAAGAATTGCGGAAACCAGCGGATCTTGCATTTGTACAGATATTGTTACAACCGAAGTTTTGGCGTCAACTGATGCTGTTACTCTCTGTGCGAGGGCATTAACGAGACGGTCTTCATCCATTGTAAGTTGAAAGTTATTAAGAACATGACCTTCATCGACAGGTTCAGAACTTTTAAACAAGCCAAGAATTTTACCCGGAATTCCTAAGATAAAGCTCCACCAAGGTCCGGATGTTTCATCCTCAATATACTGTTTAACGGTATATTTTTCACCGTCGGCCTTTGTTTCAACTTCAACATTAAAAAGGCCTGTCAAAAATGGAACTGAGCTAACAACATCAGGGTAGAGCTGAGGATAAACAGCATCAGCTCCTCCCGAACTACTTCCGCCTAAACCGGCCATCGATGCTAATGCGCTCAGACCACCGCTCGCTTGCTTTCCATCAGTGATTTCCGGTGAGAGTTTGGTTGTGGCAACATATTCTTTGGGGATACTGAACCCAATAATGAGACCGATTATGGCACCACACACTCCCCACTTGATAATTTTTTTACGATTATCCCATAACTTTGATGCAAGTTCCAGGAGGTCAATTTCTTTTTCCTCGCTATCAGGAGTAATATTTTCGTTATGCTCTTGCATAGAAACTATTTTAAAGAACGTTATTTGTTAAAAAACTGATTATCTTTATTTCTTAAAGATGTTTGATACTGTTGCCGCCATTGTTGCTACAGACGAGAAGCTAGTTGCAAGAGTCAGAATCTTAGTCCAGTCAACACCATCCTTATCAGGTCGGCTCGGAACAATTATATGACTGCCAGGCTCTATCTGAGTACTATTCTTAGCAACNGCTACGGTGCCATTCAAATATACGATGAATGCTTTACCTTTTTTAGCGCGGTGACCATAACCACCTGCCTGATTGATATAGTGCTTGAGCTTCTTACCGGGCTCGTAGACAACGGTATTGGGGAACATTACGTCACCTGATATTTTAACAGTGCTCTGCTGCTCAGGGATGTAGATGCTATCGCCGGGCTGGAGCACGATATCAAATGTGCTTCCCGGATTTGCCAATGCTTTCTGAAGGTCAATACCAACGTTATAAGAGTGAGAAACTTCAATCTTATTCATTGATATGGAGTCACCCTGTGCTCCATTATTGTTGGCCATCGCAAGCTTTAGTGCTTCCTGACGGGCAATATATTCGTCTTCGGATAATACTCGGGTCATGTGTGCTCCTTTGATATATGCATCTTCAAGAACACCACCTGCACGGCGGACAACATCAGATATACGTTCATTGCGTTTCTCGAGGGTATATTGTCCGGCAAAGAGAACTTCACCATTTATTGAGACGGTCTTCTGAGACGAGTACCCCGGACTTGTTCTAACTTGGACAACATCGAAGGGTTTTAACTTGAATCCCTTATCTTTTCCCACCACGAGTCCGTTCTCAATAGAGATGGTGTAAATTTTAGCGAGTTGCTGAGTCTGGGTAGTTGATTCCGGGTCTGAAATTCGGCGAGAGATATCAACGCGAGCCGTTGATGCACCCTCGAGAAGGCCTCCGGCCTGGAAGATCAAGTCTTCAACCGTTGAGTTTTCAGCGTAAGCGTAGTTGCCGGGGCGGGCTACCATACCATTGATTGTGAGCTCGCCACGTTCTTTAAGCTCGTGCATTGATGAGATGACGATGAGGTCGTTGCGTTTCAAGTCAATATCAGGAGCGGTTCCGGCAAGAATATCATCGAGATTGAGTGATATTACCTCGAGCTGTAGGTTATCGCCTTCACGGTAGAGAAGAGCACGCTTGGTATAGGCATCATCCATGAGGCCATCAGCCATGCTTATCAATTGGCTCAGAGTTTTAAGGTTGTTATTGATCGCGAATGTTCCGGGACGGTATACTGCACCTTTGACTTCCACGCGGTTAGCATAGCGGTCAAGGATTGTTCCGATAGAGATGACATCACCGTCCTGAAGGGTATAAGCTGAAAATTCACCATTGGGAACATTGAAAAGTTCGTTTTCAAAACCGGCCTGTCGAGAAAGACGAATCATCTCGGAATAAGCATCAGCCGTGAAGCCGCCGGCATAATTAATGACATCCTGAACAGTTTCGCCTGGCTTTACTTCGTAATACATAGGACGCTTAACATTGCCGTCTACGCTTACGAGATTACCGTAAGGAGGAACAATAATTACGTCGCCTTCCTGAAGGCGGATGTTTCCATTTGTTTTACCTTCAAAAAGATAGTCATAGATATCTACCCCGGTAATCTTTTTGCCGTTACGCAATACCTGGATATTACGCATTGANCCAATATCATTGATACCACCGGCACGATACAGTGCNTGGAAAACAGTAGAGAAGGGTGAGAGTTGATAAGTACCGGGAGTTGTTAATTCTCCCATCAGGTTTACTTGAATTGTTCTGACTTGGCCGAGTGTTACCTGAATATCTGTTTCAGAATCGTTAACTCCGGCATACTTCTGTGAGAAAGAATTCCTGATGTGGTCAGCAGCATCGTTTATAGTGAGTCCATTNAGATAAACCGGACCAAGCTGTGAAATCATGATGCTGCCCTCAGGAGAGATTACCTGTCGAAGATGATCTTCTGATGCTCCCCAGATATCAATTATAACCTCGTCACCGGGACCAAGACGGTAGTTCTGGGGCGTAGCAAGATTTTCACTCGGTTCAAAAGTGAGTTCGCGAGAATTGAATATGTTGTGTCCGAAAATGTTTATGGAAGCAACCTGCTCATTATCACCTTTTTCAACGTGCCTGTTAATTTCATCAATGGATTCTTCAGCAATGTCAGTTGATGCGCTATGGTTACGCTCATTTTTTGCCGTCTCAGTTGAGAGTGATGTTACGTTAGTTTGACCGTTCTGTTGAGCACTAAAAATCGCCTTAATGCGTTTAGCCTGTTCAGGTGTGACACCTTTAGCCATCAGCTCTTTACCTATTTGCTGCTCAGTTTTGCCGGCGGCCTTTTGTTGTTTGATGTAGTCAATCACCTCATTATCGGTCATGGCAAATGCACTTAACACGCAAGTAGCCATGAATGCCAGAATCGCACGTCTCATATTCATTTATTAACTTTCAGTTAAGAGTTAAGTTTCTTTTGTGATATCTGATTGGTACCAGTGTATGAAAAATCCACGGATACTCAATTTNGTACAAAGATACAAAATAAGTTAAAGAGAGCCAAGTAATCGTGCATAGATATAAAAAAAGAAGTCAAGTGGTACTTGACTTCTTTTAGCGGAGAGGACGAGATTCGAACTCGTGGTAGGATTGCTCCTACGTCAGTTTAGCAAACTGGTGGTTTCAGCCACTCACCCACCTCTCCTTTCCAGCGGTGGTTTCCGCTTTTGCGATGCAAAGTTAATTACATTATTTTGACTATGCAAGTTTTTAGCATGATTTTTTTGACTGATTATTGAGTAGACGGTGCAATATAATGATACTCAAGGATGTAATTATGACGCTGGTCGTGATGATAATAAAGTCGTATTCCCCGGAGTTGCCGGATTGGCCTAATGTGTCAAGATTNATTGTCGCAAGATCGCGGTTATTCATCCAGTTTACGGTTACAGCCATAGTGTTATTGGCAGCATGGGCGATTATTGCGTACCATAGGCAATCGCTCCAAACGAGGATATAGCCAAAGAAAAGCCCCAACAATAATCGCGGAACAAAACCATAAAACTGAAAATGCATGAAGCTGAATACAATGGCTGNAATAATTACAGCACCATTTCTTGATATATGTGTAGAACCTAAGATTCGCTGAAATGNGCCTCGGAAGAAAAGTTCTTCCGAGAAACCTGCCATCACTCCGACTATGAGTATTGATACTATGAGTGATCCTATTGTATTTCCGCCGAGTATAGTCTTGGTTGCTTCCTCAGCAGCATCTTCCATTTCACGAATACTTTTCTCGAGTTGGCTAAGCGAATCAGGAAGTTTAATATTCGCGTTCCATTCTATAATATAGTTCATTACAGGAATCGCAGCGACAATAATGACTATTACCATGAGGGAGGGTAGAAGTCGAGGCGCTTTATCAATGGCGAGAAGGGTAGCCGGTAATTTTGTAGCAACCACTGCTGTAATGAGTGCCGGAATTATGAACAGGAACATTGCCTGCAATAAAGTCATGACGCGAAGTGCAACAGTCGGATTGCTTATTTTGGGCATGACGAAACCCGAAATAAGAGAGAATATGCACATGAAAAAGAAGAAGGAACCGAAAAGAATCACTAATGCGGCACCCGGATTATGAACTAATTTCTTNTTATTCAGCATTACTAATTATTTAAAAGTTGAATCGAGATAAAATGGCGTTGTTAATTCTTTATATTCAGTGGAATATGTGCCATCCTTTTGAAATATGGNGAGTTTATTTTGATGGTATTTATGTGTAGTACCTTTTATNGCTTCTATTAGAACGCGATTAGGTTCTGNATTNTCTTTTGNNGCTACAAANGTTATTCTCGATGTATCGAGATGGTTGAAACTTAGTTGATAAATGATTTCGNTAGTTCTACGTGCCGGGGCTATCATTGCNAGATNTCCGTCATCCNCGAGTAATGAACTNCATTTGATAATTAAGTTTTCAATATTCATCTCGTTGCCATGCCGGGCAAGTTTTCTTGCCTCCTCAANAGGTTTTATAGCTTCATCATAGAATGGGGGATTGGATATAATGGTCTCAAATTTTGTTGATGGAGTGTAGTCAAGCGCGTCCATNTTGATAATCTCTATTCTATCGTTCCATGGTGATTGCCTTGCATTGAAGCTCGCCAGGCTGGCGGCTTCCGGTACAATCTCCACGCCTGTTATTGATGCATTGGGGAAGCGTTGAGCCATCATCAGGCTCAAGAGACCGCTTCCCGCACCAATGTCTAAAATCGTATTTGGAAAACAGCCTGAAAACGCCCAGGCTCCCAGTAAAACCCCGTCAGTGCCTATTTTCATAGCACACTGAGAGTCATCAAT
>JAAVGQ010000072.1 GCA_014800105.1 Bacteroidales bacterium
GACATCCGGGTGACTCTTCTCCAGTCATGAACAAGCCTTAACTCTGACAGATAGTCAATGCTATAACCAGCCCTACGGGTTCTGATACAAAAATCACAATCTTCAGGCCCGTAAAATATACCGCTGTCAAGGTACCCGATTTTATTCAACAGGTCTCTCCTGAAAACCTGACATGCTCCAATAACATAGTAGGGATGCCGTTTTCCAAGTTCCTTACGCTCATTCACTGTTTCTTCTCCCGGGAACAAAACATGTTGCAATTTCAGCCACAAAGACGGATAGGGTTTAGCCGATGACTGCAACTCTCCTTCTGGCGAATAGAGTGCCGGCGACGCTATACCGCAACCCGGTGTTTCCAAAACATATCCGGCCAGTTTGTCATAAACGACTCCGTCACAAATGGTATCATTGTCAAGGAGCATCACAACTTCACCTTGTGCATTTTTAAGCCCAAGATTACGACCGGCAGCCACACCAATATTTTCAGAAGAAACTATAGTACTTACATTTTGAACCTCGAACTCTCTGCGCCATGATTCTATCTTATTGACGGTACCGTCATTCGAACCATTGTCTACAATTATTAATTCAACATCATCATTGGATTTCAGCCAGCTTTCCATAGACTTTAGAAGTCGCATGGTCACAGCCTGCTGATTAAAAGTGAGAACAATAACTGACAACCGTAATGACATCAGCTGAAAAGTTTAATTTTCAAGGCCTTTAATGCAGCCGTAAATTCGCTGAACGACCTGAATCGTTTCATTTGTTTTACGATGAACCTTGGCCTTATAAAATATGAAATATTATTACGGAAAAGTAATTTTTCCATTTCCTCGGCACTAATCAGTGGCAAGTTGAGAATGGACTCGCGCTGGACATCGGTAGGACGGTATTCGCCACCCTTTATCCACCCGTTTGCTTTACACTCCTCGTAATATTTTGTACCCGGGAACGGAGACACGATATTAAACATCACCTGGTCAACGTCAAGTTTTTTTACCTCGTGCAGAGTGTACCTCACAGTCTCACGTGATTCAAGCGGTGAGCTACCTATGAGAACATTCAATTTTACAGGCACATCATACTTTTTCAGCAATGCTACAGCACGCCGGATATCATCGGGACTAATACCTTTCTTTATATACTTCAATATTCCCTCGTCGAATGATTCGATACCTAAATCGACATATTTACATCCTGATTCTCCCAGCATGCGGGCAATATTCTCGGTTATGGCATCTACACGCGCCTGGCACCCCCACACCATACCATGCTTACGCATAATACGACACAATCCGGCCGTGCGTTCCTCGTTCCAGATGAAATTATCATCCATAAAGCCAATTGCCTTGTAACCCATTGCTGCCAGAGTGTCCATTTCTTTTTCAACGCTCTCAAGGGAACGGAATCCTATTGTTGGTTTACGACCGTTATTTTCGCGNCCGAATTCTATCTCCCTGGCAAANGAAAGGGAAGATGGTACNCAATAAATGCAGTGGAACGGACAATTGCGTGAAGTAAATGCCGTGGTATATGGCCCGGTNTTAAGTTTGGGATTATGATATTTCCTGTCACCCAAGAGATCACGTGCAGGAAACGGGAGTGAATCAAGATCANTATTGAGAGGGCGCGGCGCATTATTAATCACCCTGCTCTCATTGTCAAGATAAGATAATCCACGGATATCTTCAAGCGGCAGATTGTTTTCAAGGGCAGTCATCAACTCTATGAGNGTGAGTTCAGGCTCACCTCTCACTATGTATGTTTTATTGTCATACAGAGCCTTCCTGACATAATAAGTAGCACCGGGACCTGTAAGGACAACCGGCACTCCGGGATGAAATTTCCTTATATGTCGCACTGCTTCCAGATCACTCTCAAGAGAAAGATTAACAGTCCAGATGAGNTAAGCATCCGAATCATCAGCAGCAAGGAAANGGTCAAACATTTCAGGACCACCTGCATGATTATCAAACACGAAATCCTCGTAAGAGACCNGGTATCCTGCCTGACGAAGAGTAGCTGCAGCCGTGAGCTCGTAGATGTTAATCATCGGGTAGACAATACGCGTACAACCGGCCGAACGTTCGGCTGGTTGTTTATGGTCATAGCATGGTGGAATCAGAAATGTTATCTTCATACCTTTTTAACGTTTCCCACGGTTAATTTATTGTAACCAAAACGGNCTGCAATTATTTAATTGCAGACCGTTAATATCTTCTTTTACTGATAAATCATCAGAAAGGCAGATCGTCGTTGGGGTCACTTGAGGGAGTGAACTGAGGAGCAGCAGGAGCTGATGCTACGAAAGGATCAGCCGCGGGAGCCTGTGCTGCGGGTGCAACACCATTAGCACCCTCTTTCTCAGCCTTCCAACCGCGAATAGAAGTGAACCAGCGGCCCTGATATTCATGACTGTCGATATCNAAGCTGAGTTTCACAACGTCGCCCACAGCCAAGGGNTACTGGTCAGCACGTTCCCCAAAAAATTC
The DNA here is from genome assembly GCA_014800105.1 of Bacteroidales bacterium. GTDB lineage: Bacteria > Bacteroidota > Bacteroidia > Bacteroidales > Muribaculaceae > JAAVFS01. The sequence continues at coordinate 2,496 of JAAVGQ010000072.1, forward strand.
AAACGCAATCTTGGTGGGATAGTTATCCATTGTTTCAAGAACGTAGTTGCGCTTTTTCCANTGATTGCCAGCCTTAGAGGTTCCGGAAACCTCGGGCATAGCTACGATAATTTTACCTGTTACTTCCATTATAATAATTGTGTTTCTTAGAATAATCTATANAAATGGGGCTCCCGAACTTTCGCGCCCAAATGAAAGGCAAATTTAGTCAAACCCTACCGAAAGTCAAAATCCCTCACCCACATTTTCACAATAATTTATTAACACACGTCATCNACATGNCTCAATTTTAACCTCTTTCAGTATAGCTCAAAGACAAACAAATATTAAAAANCAAGGTAATCAGGGATTTTTTGCTTAAATTTGGAGAGAAATTTAAGTTGAAATATTATGGCAGACAAAGGCGAATGGTGGACCGCCCCCACCGAGAGCGAATCGGGCAAACTTATTATGGTGACCGGCCGACGGGATATTGAATCCTTCCGCTCTAATCCAAAGTTCAAGATACGAGTAGAGATTAAGTGGCCTTACGAGAGTGACGCTTCAGGAATGCCTGACCTTCCTACCTCAACCTTGATGGAAGAAGTTCAGGATGCGCTGCAGNCAGTTTTCACTAAGGATCCTGTTGCANTTCTCACCGGTATATATACCGGCGATGGACAGCGCGACTGGATATTCTATACTCTCAGCACTCATATCTTCGGCAGGAAACTCAACGAGGCCCTGGCTCCCTTCGATCTCCTTCCCATCACCATCTACACTGAGAACGACCCTGGCTGGGAAGAATATGACGAAATGAAAGCCGCTTCAGAAATCGAGCCCGAATAACCCACGCCTACGTCTAAAATAGCGTAAACGCAAATTGTGAGGAGAATACTCGTTTATTCTCCATTTTTTTTGCTAACTTTGGGCTGAATTTACACTTAGCAATTCTACACACGGGCGTTTCATTTATTTCCCACATATCATGAATAATGATGCACTGAGTCAATTATANCTTAAAGATACTGCTTTTCAGAATCTTATGCAACGACGCATATTTAATGTGTTGCTCATTGCATCGCCTTATGACGCGTTCATGATGGAGGAAGANGGCCGCGTTGAGGAACAGCTTTACTTTGAATACGTCTCCCTNAATCTTAGCTCTCCGCCCCGTGTCACCCGCATTTCCCACATAAGTGAAGCGCTCGAAACGCTGTCAACAAAGCATTTTGACCTNATCATCGCAATGCCCGGCAGCGATATNAGCGAGACTTTCACGGGAGCCCGCAACATCAAAGAAAAATATCCCGATATCCCTATCGTAGTTCTAACGCCGTTCTCCAAGGAGGTGTCACGCCGCCTGGCNCACGAGGACTTCAGCGCGGTCGACTACGTGTTCAGCTGGCTGGGGAATGTTGACCTCCTGCTTGCCATCATCAAGCTGCTTGAAGATAAGATGAATGCTGACGATGACGTGCTTGAAGTGGGCGTGCAGACGATAATGTTAGTTGAGGACTCCGTGAGGTTCTACTCCTCAGTTCTACCCCACCTTTACAAGTTCCTCCTGAAGCAATCACGTGAATTTTCAACCGAGGCGCTCAATGAACATGAGCAGATGCTGAGAATGCGCGGCCGTCCTAAGGTACTGCTTGCACGTGACTATGAGGAAGCTGTGGAGCTTTACAAGAAATTTGGCGAGAATATGCTCGGCGTGATTACTGACGTGTCGTTCAAACGCAACGGCGTCAAGGATCCGGAAGCCGGACTACAACTTGCACGCTATCTCAACAGCCTTGACCCATACCTGCCCATCATCGTCGAGTCAACCGAGACACAGAACGGTCCCAAGGTTATCGAAATGGGTAACATTTTCATTGACAAGAACTCAAAAAAATTGCCTGTTGACCTGGGACGTGCCATTGCCGACAACTTTGGCTTCGGTGATTTCGTTCTGAGAAATGCCACTACCGGCGAGGAAATAGGCCGACTCAAGTCACTGAAGGATCTCCAGAAATCAATCTTTGATATTCCTGCTGACACGCTATTCTATCACACCTCACATAACCACATTTCGCGCTGGCTCTATTCACGCGCTATGTTCCCCATTGCTGAGGTTATCAAGCGTCACCGCTCGATGTCAATAGAGGACATGCCGGCTACCAGGCAGCTTATTTTTGACCTCATTGTCAAGTATCGCCGCATGAAAAACCGCGGCGTGGTAGCTATTTTCCACCGCGACCGCTTTGATTACTATTCTAACTTTGCCCGCATTGGCCAAGGTTCGCTGGGTGGTAAAGGTCGTGGTCTCGCTTTCATTGATTCGATTATCAAGAAAAATCCCGTCTGTGACAACCTTGATGGTGTCACGATTTCCATACCTCGCACCGTAGTGCTGTGTACCGACATTTTCGATGAGTTCATGGCGGTTAATGACCTGTACCCCATTGCGTTGAGTCAGGCACCCGATGAGGAAATTCTGGCAGCATTCCTTGAGGCCCGTCTTCCCGAACGTCTCATCGATGACTTCCTGGCATTGTTTGAGGTAGTGAACACTCCGTTGGCCATTCGCAGTTCAAGCTTGCTGGAAGACTCTCACTACCAGCCCTTTGCCGGCATTTATTCTACTTACATGATACCCAACGTCCCTGACCGCGACGAGATGCTGAGAATGCTGTCAGAAGCAATCAAGGGTGTATACGCGTCAGTGTTCTACGCTGACAGTAAAGCCTACATGACCGCAACCAGTAATGTCATCGACCAGGAAAAGATGGCGGTGATTATTCAGGAAGTCGTAGGCAAAGATATTGACGGGTTCTATTTCCCGTCATTCTCAGGTGTGGGACGTTCACTCAATTACTATCCCCTGGGCAATGAGAAGCCTGAGGATGGTGTTGCTGAAATTGCCATAGGTCTTGGTAAATATATTGTGGACGGAGGACTGAGCCTGCGTTTTAGCCCACGGCACCCCGACAAGGTGTTGCAGACATCAACACTTGACCTCGCCCTACGCGATACCCAGACACGCCTTTACGCCCTCGACATGAAGTCAGAGCTCCCTCATTTCAAGGTTGATGACGGTTTCAACATTGTCAAAAAGCGCGTTCAGGACTTTGCCGGTACCCCGGCATTGAAATACATGGTATCAACATATGATGTCAACGACCAGGTCATCAGGGATACTGATGCGGGCCGTGGCCGCAAGGTAGTAACATTTGCCAATACCCTTAATCACGGAGCATTCCCGCTTGCCAAGGCTGTTGACTTCATGCTTGAAAAGGGACAGAACGCAATGCAACGCCCTGTAGAAATTGAGTTTGCAGGTAATATAGAGCCGTCAGAGGACATGAAGGGTCATATTTACTGGTTACAGATACGCCCTATCATAGACCGCAAGGACCTCGTTGACGATACAATTCTAACTATACCTGATGAAGACCTTCTACTGAAGAGCAATACTGCCCTGGGGCACGGAAATATCGATAATGTCAATACGATAGTCTATGTGAAACCTGAGAATTTCTCGTCAATGAACAATCCTCGCATAGCACGTGAGATAGAATCGCTCAACCGCCGGCTCGTGGCTCATGATGTCAACTATATCCTCATTGGTCCCGGTCGCTGGGGCTCAAGTGATACCTCGCTCGGCATCCCGGTAAAGTGGCCCGATATTTCCGGTGCCCGACTCATCGTGGAATCATCACTCTCCAACTACCGCATAGAGCCAAGCCAAGGTACACATTTCTTCCAGAATCTCACCTCGTTTGGCGTGGGATATTTCACAATCAACCCGTTCTCTCATGACGGAGTCTATGACATTGACTGCCTGAATGCAATGCCTGCCGTGGAAGAAACCGAGTTCATCAGGGTTGTTAAAACTGACACCCCTCTTGAAATCGGTATCAACGGTCGCAAGGGTGTGGGAGTTGTCAGGAAACCAAGGGAAGGAATTATTTAATCAGCTATTTATTATACATTATATATGGGATTCTTTGATAAACTTAAAAGAGCTTTTGGTTTAGGCTCATCAGAATATGACTACAATGATCAGGATGCATTCGGTATTGATGCTACCGTAACGCCCATGACAAGGCCTGAGGATAAGCCTGAGCAGACGGCCACAGCAACTCCTTCTATTGACAGTATTCAGCCTGACACCACTGAGGCTACACCGCCCATTCCGGTTGACGCTATTTTCAACACTGTCGTGGATATGTTCAACAAGGCAATGCCCTCATTCCTGGGCGAAGCTGCTAATCCTGAAGTTCAACGCACCAAGCTTTACAACGCTCTAGACGGCGATATAAAGAAATATGTAGCTGATGTCGCAAAGCGAGCTGACGAAGAATGTGAACATCGCTGGCGCAATCAGCGTCAGGCTCTCGAGCAGGAACTTGGCTCAATGAGAGAACGTCTAAACAACATGGAGGAATCAGGCTCGGAAAAAGGCAAGGAACTCCTTAGTGCTCAACGCCAAAAGCGAGCTATGAATGAGCGTATTGCCGCCCTCGAGAGCAAGATTACCCAGCTCGAAGCTGAAAAGGAACAGTTTGAACTCGAGAACCGTAGCCTTGTTAATAAACTGCGTGTGAGCAACGTTGTCAATGACGGTTCATTAACCTGCGAGGGGGCTGCTGATATCGCTGCATACGAATCTCGTATCCTCGACCTTCAGGATAAAATTAATGATCTGGAAAAGAGTAATAGTTCTTTAGACGCTGACAATGAGCGGCTTCGCAATAATTGCAACAATCTCACTCACAATAATAATGAACTGACTGAAAACGCCTCGAAACTTAACGAAGATATTGAGCGACTCACAACTGAGAATGCTCATCTCGAAAGTGAATATCAGGCTGCCGGCAAGAAAATTTCAGAACTCAACGAACAGCTCGAAGTGTTGAAAATCAAGTCAGATATGTCAGACCGCATGCTCAACGACCTCAACTCACGAGCATCATCATCCAAGCATGCACTGACTGAACGTGACGAGAAAATCGCCGCCCTCCAGCAAGAACTTGACAACTTACAAGCCTCTCATAAAGAAACAATTGAAGAACTATCCCAAGCCAATGCTAACCTCGAAATTGCAGCACAGATTCACGAGGAATTCGAGAAAGTTCACGAACTAATGAATCGCAAGAACGCTCAGATTACTGAACTAAATAATGAGCTGCGTCGGCGTGACGAGCGTATCATCGCTCTCGAAGCTGAGGAAAAATCGCTCAAACACACCATTGAGACTAATCTCGTGAATCAAGCTGAAAGCGAAAAGGCTCTTAACGATGAGATTGAACAACTTAAACAGGTCACCTCAGCCCGCGACAAGCGCTCAGCACGACGTAAGAACACGCCCCACATCTCAGCTATCGACGAGGATATTGACAATACCAACTGGCTCATAGCAACACCTCCCGCCGGAAAGAATGCCCGCACACCCGGAGTCTCAGACTCAGAGTTCGGCTACCAGGAGCCCCACCGCAATAATCCCCCTGAAAATTCAGCCCAGATGTCACTCTGGTAATCACCACATAAATAGAACATTCAACATAACACCTGATAGATAATGAAAAAAAACTTCATATATTCATGCTGCCTCCTCACTGCCCTGACATTTTCAAACCAGGCCTGGAGTGCGCGTCTTAACGATGTAAGCGTCGATGATGTGGCTCGATTCGTATCTCCCGCCAACGCGACAAAGCAGCCCACATCCTTCACCTACATGCCCGACGGATTATCCTACCTTATGATTGCTGACAGCGGGAAGACTATAAAAAGCTACGACACCGCTACCGGCAAGGAAACCGGCGTTGTAATTGACGTAACCAACACACGCGAAACAAAAATTCCTTCAATCGAAGGCTTCTCACTGAGTCCTGACGGGTCAATGATGCTCGTGTGGAGGAATCGTGAAAATGTTTATCGACGTTCATTTACTGCTGAATACTATGTTTACAACGTGCGTCGCAACATGCTACACCCGCTGTCAACCGAGCACTATCGCCAGATGTCACCCGTGTTCTCACCCAACAACCGCATGGTTGCATTCGTGGCTGATAACAATATCTATCTCAAGAAAC
>JAAVGQ010000073.1 GCA_014800105.1 Bacteroidales bacterium
TATTAATCATATAAACGTCATTGTTTTAAATCTTACTTTTTATGCAAGGTATAAAAGCATGTTTGATAGGTTCAATTACTTCTATTTTATGTTTTGCCTGCTCGAAGGAGCAACCTGAGATTGTAATTGAGATAACTGAACCAACAGTTGCTACAATAAATGGGTTGGAATACACATTTTATACTGATCATACAGCTCAATTAAATGTCCAGCAGCACGAATTAATTTCTGAGGTTGAAATCCCTATGTATGTAAAATTTCAAGGCATAGAATATGAGGTAACACGGATTGTTGATAATGCGCTTAAAGGACATGACGAAGTTAAATTTCTGAGGTTGAATTGTAAAGCACCTTCAGTTGGTAATAGTGTTTTTAGTGACATGACATCGCTTAAAAAGGTAATCTATAATATTGTTGATCACGAGGCGAATTATGTATATACGGATTATTTGTATAGAGAACCAACCTTTGATGGCACAAACAATATTGAGTCAATAGATTTTGGATCTGATGTTAGAAGTACTATCCCGTTTTTCTTTCGAAGTACAAAAAATGTTAAGAAGATTGTTATTCCTGATAATGTAGAGGGTATTGGAAATGATACTTTTGTCGGGATGTCTGATTTGGAAGAGGTTACTCTCGGCAAAGGTATTAAGCACATATGGTTTGCTGCTTTTGGTCGCTGTATTAAACTTAAGACTGTAAATTATAATTGTGAAGATTGTATCGTTCCCGATCATTATCATAATTCATATTATTTTCCTTTTGGCGAAAATACCACAAATCTTTCTGTCTTAAATATAGGCTCAGATGTAAAAAACATTCCATCTGTTCTATTTAGTAGTGTTACGTCTTTCGAGGTTATTAAAATTTCCGCTAAAATACCCCCAACATGTGATCATACAAATAACTTTAATACGAGAGTAAAGCAAAAAGCAACCCTATATGTTCCTTCTGCCTCACTCCAGGCATACAAGACTGATGCTGTATGGGGACAATTTGGGAAGATTGTAGCAGAATAAACACTATTGGCGATTATTAGATTCTTACTATGTACATACTGAATAGCCTCTACTACATGCCTTTATAACGTGTATTAGTGGCTATTGTTTTGATTACTACACTGTCTTAATATAACTTCGTATTACAAGTAAAAATTTGATTAATAATTCAGCAATTGTGACTCCTGAACCATTTACTTCTGTTAGTGAAATAGGGATAAATATTATTTGTAACTATACCTCTTATAATATAAATGATGATATCAACCGTATTTCTAATCGACATTTCATAATTTTTATTCATAGTAAAGAATTTGAACCAGACTTGGCAATGGAGAAGCATTTTAATATTATTTATTGTTTTAACGATGAGACGTTGACGATTTCTCAATTTTTTCCGAATTAGAAAAACAACAATAGAATTGTTCATAATCGCTCGTGTTGATGCTCACCCTTGTCTTTTACCATTTTCATGTAAATATGGTTATAGAACGATTTGTTTTATATGAAGATGCAGATTGTGGGAAGATGATCCGTGTTAGTAAGATGCTTGAAAAAATACAATAGATAAAAGACACAGACCGAAGTATTAACTTTAAATATAAAAATTTCATAATACGCGTAGACCATGACGATGTTTACGGATATGGTAATGATTATATTATTATTAATATGGAATTAAAGCATAATTCCGTTGAAAGGCTCGTACGTAGATTTAGGTGATTAACAACTATCAGATTGCCATAGAAGAAGCAGAAGAACGAAGGAAGAGAAAAGTCGAGATGAATTAATCCCTATACCTTTTCAGGGTAAAAGGATGAGTTAGAAACAGCGTTCCCGCCGGCAGTGAGTGTCGGCGGGAACGATATTTTTACAGGGACGTTTGGTCGAATCTGTTCGAGTTTTAGATTCGTATCCTAATTTTTAGTGTTAGACTCTGATTCAACTCATGTATCATGGGTTAGTCCATGAGCTTGCGGTAGCGGCGGCGTGGGGGTTCCTTGCCTCCGTTGTGTTCTTTCTTGAACTCTTCGTAGTCAGAGTATGAGCCTTCGTAGAACACTACTTTTCCGTCACCCTCAAATGAGAGGATGTGGGTGCAGATGCGGTCAAGGAACCAGCGGTCGTGGCTCACAACTACAGCACAACCGGCAAAGTCATCAAGACCTTCCTCAAGGGCGCGGAGGGTGTTAACATCGATATCGTTGGTGGGCTCGTCGAGGAGGAGTACGTTGCCCTCTTCCTTGAGTGCCATGGCCAAGTGCAAGCGGTTGCGTTCACCACCTGAGAGGACTCCGATTTTCTTTTCCTGGTCGGCGCCGGCAAAGTTGAATTTGCTGAGGTAAGCGCGGGCATTCACGTCGCGGCCGCCCATGCGGAATGTCTCTACGCCCTGTGAAATAACTTCGTATACTGAGCGTTCGGGCAGGAGATCGTGGTGGCGCTGGTCAACGTAAGCAATCTTGACAGTTTCGCCCACGTCGAATGTGCCTGCGTCGGGTGTTTCCTGGCCCATGATGAGGCGGAACAGTGTGGTTTTACCGGCTCCGTTGGGACCGATAACGCCGACTATACCGTTGGGAGGAAGGGTGAAGTTGAGGTCTTTGAAGAGCTGTTTCTTGCCGAATGCTTTTGAGAGGCCGGTGGTTTCGATGACCTTGTTACCGAGGCGGGGACCGTTGGGGATGAATATCTCGAGCTTTTCTTCCTTCTGCTTCTGGTCCTCGTTGAGCAGGCGGTCATAGCTTGAAAGACGGGCTTTACCCTTGGCCTGTCGCGCCTTGGGAGCCATGCGCACCCATTCGAGCTCGCGCTCGAGAGTCTTGCGGCGCTTGCTGGCCTGCTTTTCTTCCTGAGCCATGCGTTTTGTTTTCTGTTCCAGCCATGAAGAGTAGTTGCCCTTCCATGGTATACCCTCGCCGCGGTCCAGCTCGAGAATCCAGCCGGCCACGTGGTCAAGGAAGTAACGGTCGTGGGTAATGGCGATTACCGTGCCGGGATACTGCTGGAGATGTTGTTCGAGCCAGTCGATTGACTCAGCGTCAAGGTGGTTGGTGGGCTCGTCGAGGAGGAGCACGTCAGGCTGCTGGAGGAGCAGACGGCAGAGGGCCACGCGGCGACGTTCACCACCTGAGAGGGTATCGATTTTCTGGTCGTCGGGGGGACACTGGAGCGCATCCATTGCGCGCTCAAGCTTGGAGTCGATGTTCCAGGCGTCAGCGGCATCGAGCTTATCCTGTAGCTCAGCCTGGCGTGCAAGGAGAGCATCGAAGTCAGCGTCAGGATCAGCAAATGCTTCGTTAATCTTATCAAACTCGGCAAGAAGGTCCATGATGGGCTGTACCCCTTCACGCACTACCTCTATGACAGTCTTCTCAGGGTCAAGTTTGGGTTCCTGTTCAAGGTAGCCCACGCTGTAGCCGGGAGCCCACACCACTTCGCCCTGGTAGCTCTTGTCGATGCCGGCGATAATCTTGAGGAGTGATGATTTACCCGAGCCGTTGAGACCGATGATACCAATCTTGGCGCCATAGAAGAATGACAGGTAGATGTTTTTAAGAACCTGCTTTTGGGGAGGGTAGATTTTGCTCACACCCACCATTGAAAAAATTACTTTCTTGTCGTCAGCCATATCTANTTATACTTTGTTGGNTAGCTTCTTATTTACGCTTTTTNGGAGCATATTTTACGGGNTAATCCACGCGCACTTTGCCCTCGATGAGGTTNTTGAGCTTGCCACGGATNAGCTGGCGGCGGATGGCCGAAACGTGGTCAATATACATCTGCCCTTCAAGGTGGTCACACTCGTGCTGGATAATGCGTGCNAGGAAACCGCTCACTTCCTCAGTGTGCTCTTTGCCATCGAGGTCATCCCAGGTCACGCGGATGTGTTCCACGCGGGGAACATTCTCTGAAAGCCCGGGGAGGCTGAGGCAACCCTCGCTACGGGTAATTTTTTCGCCGTCAAGGATTTCGACCTCGGGGTTTATGAGGACGAACTTGCGACCTGCACATTCGGGAAAATTCTCAGCGAGCGGGTCAGCGTCAATGACAACAAGACGGATGCTACGGCCTATCTGGGGTGCGGCAAGCCCTACACCCTCTGAGGCATACATCGTTTCAAACATGTCGTCAACGAGCGCGGGGAGCTCGGCTGCGGTGGGGTCGATTTCTTCTGCGACCTTTCTCAGTACGGGGTGACCGTAAACGTATACTGGGAGTTTCATTATCGTGGTTTTATATATGAGTGCTTTGCAGGTAATCGTTTAGAAGAATGGTTGCCGAAATTTCGTCGACAATAGCTTTATCGCGGCGGTCTGATTTCTTCATGCCACCGTCAATCATGGCTTTATGGGCAAGGACTGAGGTGAATCGTTCGTCGTAGAAAACGATCTCGACCCCCCGCAGTTCCCGGCGAAGTTTATCAACGGCGGGCCTGATGTATCGCATGGATTCCGACTCATTCCCCCGCATGTCGGTGGGAAGTCCCACGATGATGCGGTCAACCGTTTCCCGTGACATGTAGTCCTTGAGGAACGTCGGGAGAGTGTGGGAGGGAACGGTGGTGAGCCCTGAAGCGACGATGCGCAGGGGGTCAGTCACTGCAATTCCCGTGCGTTTGCGGCCGTAGTCAATCGAAAGCCAGCGTCCCATTAGCGACGGCGTTTTTGCTGCTGGCGGAGTGCTTCCTGCTGCTTGCGCTGGGCTTCCTCAAGGCGAGCCATGAAGCCGCTCTTCTTGCGTGGCTTGGCTGCGTTAGCCATCATCTCGGCACGCACTTTTTTCTCGTCGATGACGTGGCGGAATACGTAGGTCTGGATGATAGTGATGAGGAGTGACAGGAAGTAATAATAGCTGAGGCCGGCGGCATACTGGTTGAAGAACACGAGGAACATCACGGGCATGATATACATCATTACCTTCATGCCGGGCATTGACTGTCCTGAGGGCTGGTTCTGCATGTTGATGCGGGTATACAGGATATTGGTGATTGTCATCAGCAAGCAGAAGAGACTCACGTGGTTACCATACATGGGGATAGTGAACGGGAGAGTGAAAATCACGTCGGGAGCGGCGAGGTCCTGTGCCCATAGGAACTGCTCACCGCGCAGCTCGATGCATGAGGGGAAGAACTTGAACATCGCGAACAGGATGGGCATCTGCAGGAGCATGGGGAGACAGCCTGACATGGGGCTGGCGCCTGCCTTGGAGTAAAGCTCCATGGTCTTCTGCTGGCGGGTCATTGCATTTTCCTGGCCTGGATACTTATCGTTGATTTCCTTGATTTCAGGGGCGAGCACACGCATGCGGGCTTGTGACATGTAGCTCTTGTAAGTGAAGGGGAAGAGGATAACCTTGATGAAGATAGTAAGACACAGGATGATGATGCCGTAGTTNGAAATAAACTGGCTCAGGAAAGTGAAGACCGGGATGATGATGAGAGTGTTAATCCAGCGGAAGATTGCCCAGCCGAGGGGAATAACGCGGTTAAGTTCCAGTCTGTTGTCAGGCTGAACGGTATCGTCAATCTTGCTGAGGAGGGGATACAGGTTGGGACCTATGAAGATGTCCATTGAAACGGGACATGCTGACGCTGTTGAGTAATCAAGTGTAGCGTTAGCCTCCATGTCCTTGAGGTAGAGAGGATCCTTGTTGTCAGCGAGCTCGCGCTGTGAAAGGTTGGCTGTATTGAATGGCTCTGAGGGGATAACGATCGTTGAGAAGAACTGGTTCTTGAACGCAATCCACTGCACGCGCTGGTCAAGTTCCTTCTTGCCGTGCTTCATGCCAAGGTCGTCAGGATGTTCGCCCGGTTCCTTGTAGTAGATGGCACTGTTCTGCTGCTCGAATGTGCGTCCACGCTCGTTGCGTCCCAGNCGCTGTGACCATGTGAAACGGGTTGTAGCAGTGGCGGGAGGAAGGACTTTGTCGATATTTTCCTGCACGATAGCNAGCTTGACAACGTAGCTGTCTTCGCTCAATGTGTAGCGGAGGCCCCAGGTGGCNCCTGAACCGAGGTCAAGTTTCATTGTAACCGTTGAATCATTCTCGACCACGGGAGTGAAGTAAAGGTCACGGGTATCGATTTTCTGGATGCCGGTGTTAAGNTCGAATGCATAGAAATCTTTCTCGATGGGAGCGATGATTTCAANCTGGGTTGTNTCGATAACGCCCTTGTCGTTAGAGAAGTAAGTTGCGTAGCGATGATCAAGCAGCTTAGCGCGGTTTATAAAGCCACCGCGGGTTGAGATAGAGAGCGAGAGCACCTTATTAGACAGCGACACAATGGTATCATTGCCGGCGAGATAGCGGGCAAATGTCTGGTATTTAGCTGCATTTGTCACTGCAGCGCGTACGTTGGCAACCGCAGCCTGGCGCTGAGCGAGTGAAAGTGACTCGGGGAACGTGGAGGTTGACACAGCTTCGTAGGAGATTTTCTCGCCCATAGCGTCAACTGTACCTGTTACAGCTCCGTCCTTGTTCACGAGTGAAACGCCGGCGGTATTATATGTGTAGGTATTGTTTTCAGCATCGGCTACACCGACAGCGGCAACGGTATTGGCGATTTCAGCTAATTCCTCGGGACGCAGTGAATCAAGCAGGGCGGCCTGCTGGTTCTGCATTTTCTCGTCAATCTGTTCCTGATTGTTGGTTGAGTCTTTTTTCTCGGGCTTGGGTTGCAGATACATGAAGCCGAAGATTACGGCTGCCATGAGCAACATACCCACGAACGTGTTTTTATCCATTCTTTTATGCGATAATTTTTGGGGTTATCTCGGTTTAATATACTTATTTGGCTGCTTTTTCAGCGTTGTATTTGATGGCAGCCTTGATGAAGTCAAGGAAGAGGGGGTTGGGGTTGAGAACGGTGCTTGAATACTCGGGATGATATTGAGTGCCCACGAACCATCTCTTTTCAGGAATCTCCACGATTTCCACCAGGTGAGTTGCAGGGTTTTCACCCACGCATTTCATGCCTGCCTTCTCAAAACGCTCGCGGTAGTCGCTGTTGAACTCAAAGCGGTGACGGTGGCGCTCACTTACGCGGGTAGAGCCGTAAGCCTTGGCCGGTGTTGATCCGGGCACGAGGTCACACTCGTAAGCTCCCAGGCGCATTGTGCCTCCCATGTTGTGGATACTCTTCTGGTCATCCATCAGGTCGATGACATTGTGGGGAGTAGAGGGATCCATCTCAGTGGAATTAGCATCCTGAAGACCCAGGACGTTGCGGGCAAACTCGATTACCATGCACTGCATTCCCAGGCAGATGCCGAACGTGGGGACATCATGTTCGCGACACCATTTCAGTGCCACGAATTTTCCTTCTATACCGCGCTGACCAAAGCCGGGAGCGATGATAACGCCGTCCATGCCTGAGAGCTTTTCCTCGACGTCAGCCTCCGTGAGTTTCTCGGAGTGGATGAAGTGGAGCTTGAGGCGGCGGTCGTTATAAATCGAAGCCTGCAGGAGCGACTCGTTTATTGATTTGTAGGCATCAGGGAGTTCTACGTATTTTCCCACGAGGCCTATGTTGATTTCTTCAGTAGCTCCATGAAGTTTTTCAAGGAACTGCGCCCACTGCTTCATGTCAGGCTCGCCCTCGACGGGGATGCCACACTTGCGCAAGATCAGCTCGTCGAGGTGCTGCTCGTGCATTTTGACAGGAACCTCATAGATGGTGGAAACGTCGATTGACTGGATTACAGAGTCAGGTGACACGTTACAGAAGAGAGCGATCTTGCGACGCATCTCAGGCGAGATATGCTTCTCAGTGCGCAGCACGAGAATGTCAGGTTGGATACCTACCTCCTGCAGCTGCTTTACTGAGTGTTGTGTAGGTTTGGTCTTCAGCTCTTTGGCTGCGGCGATGTAGGGAACGTATGTGAGATGAACGCAGAGGCAGTTGTCGCCAAGTTCCCAGCGCAGCTGGCGCACACTTTCAATGAATGGGAGAGACTCGATGTCACCCACGGTGCCGCCAATCTCGGTGATGATGAAGTCATAGTCGCCGGTGTGACCCAGAGCCTTGACGTTGCGTTTGATTTCGTCAGTGATGTGAGGAACAATCTGTACAGTTTTGCCCAGGTAGTCGCCGCGGCGTTCCTTGTCGATAACGCTCTGGTAGATGCGGCCCGTGGTCACGTTGTTGGCACGCGTTGTGCGAATGTCGGTAAAACGCTCATAGTGACCAAGATCAAGGTCGGCCTCATGACCGTCAACGGTTACGTAACACTCGCCGTGCTCGTAAGGGTTCAGTGTGCCCGGGTCGATATTAATGTATGGGTCAAATTTCTGGATAGTAACTCTATAGCCACGCGCTTTGAGCAGGCGTGCAATTGAAGAAGAGATGATACCTTTACCCAGGGAGGAAACCACGCCTCCCGTTACAAAAATGTACTTTGTTTCCATGTCCGCAAAGGTAATAAAAAATAAGCAAGTACGGTGCTTCCCCCAGTGTATTTTTACTTGATGAGTAACAGTAAGTTTGTTCTCTTTTCCCCATTGACGGTGGTGGCGGGTAAAAAAGAGGCGGGATAAGCTTGCGCTCACCCCGCCCGGTGTATTGTAATTCAGGTCAGTGACGACCGGTAATTACTTTTTAGAAAGCTGCTCTTTGAGAGCTGCAAGAGCCTCGATGTCACCGAGAGTGGTCTTCTCAACGGCGGGAGCTGCAGCTGCAGCTTCTTCCTGGCGCTTAGAAGCACGCTTGGGAGCCTTCTTGGTCTCAGTCTTTTCAGCCTTAGCTTCATCCTCGAAGATGCGGCTGTGGCTGAGGATGATGCGCTTGCTGTCCTTGTTGAATTCGATTACCTTGAATTCGAGCTTCTCGTCAACCTTAGCCTGTGAGCCATCTTCCTTAACGAGGTGCTTGGGAGTAGCGAAGCCTTCAACGCCGTAGGGGAGTGCGATAACTGCGCCCTTGTCAAGCATTTCGATGATAGTACCTTCGTGAACGCTTCCAACGGTGAAGATTGTTTCAAATACGTCCCAGGGGTTTTCTTCGAGCTGCTTGTGACCGAGGCTGAGGCGACGGTTTTCCTTGTCGATTTCGAGGACTTGAACTTCGATGGGCG
>JAAVGQ010000019.1 GCA_014800105.1 Bacteroidales bacterium
CCGACTCGCTTGAGACCCGCGGTTCAATTATCCTGCGCCTCACGGTTGCCAACGGTACTCCCCAGGCAGCTCTCACCCGCTGGCAAACGGGCAACGTAGTCCTTCGTGCCAATAAACCCTACGTCAAAACCGAGCGCTTCGATACCATACAGACTTCGCGTGGCACAATTATACAGATGATGCCATCACGACTGCGCCACAACCTCGTGCCCGAGTGCGTGACTTTCAGGAAAGGCCGCACATTCTCAGTGCGCGACATGGAACGCACACAGACTTATCTCGCGCGCCTCGGCATCTTCAACGCTATCGATGTTACCGTGCATCCTGATACNCTCTCGGCTCAACCGNGTCTTGACGTTGACATTGACTGCACTTTTGACGTGCCTCTCGAAGCTTCAATTGAAGTCAATGCCTCCTCTAAATCCAATAGTTACATAGGCCCGGGACTCACGTTAGGTATCACCAATCACAACCTCTTCGGNGGCGGTGAACAGTTGAACGTCTCGGCTACCGGTACCTACGAGTGGCAGACGGGNAAAAACAGCGGCGGNCACAAGTCATCAATATTCAACTCCTACGAGTTTGGTATCACCGGCTCGCTGGCGTTCCCCCGACTCATTATGCCCAAATTCATTCCGCGCCGCCGACGCAACCTCAACTGGACACGTATCACCCTGAACGCTGATCTCCTCAACCGTCCCCACTACTTCAAGATGGCGCAGTTCAACATGTCCTACTCTTACGAGTGGCAGCGTTCACGACACGTCTACACGACATTCACCCCCTTTAAGCTCACTTACACCAAGCTTATCAATACTACTCCTGAATTTGATGAAATTACGGCTAACAACCCNGCAATCGCNCTCAGTTTCCGCTCTCAGTTCATCCCCCAGGTGCAGTACACTTACAGCTACGAGCGTGACTTCGACCACCTCAACTATGTAAACATCAACTGGTCACTTCAGGAAGCNGGCAACATCTTCTGGGCTATCTACGAAGCTTGCGGCTCGAANGGGGAAAAACGCCTCTTCGGCACACCGTTCTCTCAGTTTGTCAAGGGACAGTTNCAGGTTGTCTACAACCGCCGCATGCGCACCAACGANCACATCGTTACCCGCGTGGCAGTNGGTGCCGCNCANGCTTACGGNAACGCCTCTCAGGTGCCCTATGCCGAGCAGTTCTACGTAGGTGGTGCCAACTCTATCCGCGCGTTCACCGTCCGTTCTATCGGTCCAGGTTCCTACCACGCACCNGCNGACCAGGTCAACGGCTACTTCGACCAGACCGGTACCTTCAAGTTTGAAGCCAACGTCGAATACCGCTTCCCNATCGTGGGTCCCATCCATGGAGCCTTCTTCCTTGACTCAGGCAACGTATGGCTCCTCAAGAACGACCCTCAGCGNCCCGGCGGCAAGCTCCAGGCATCAACNTTCTTNAAGGANCTNGCNTTAGGCACCGGTGCAGGCATACGTTTCGACATTTCAATGCTCGTTATCCGTGCTGACCTCGGTATAGGTATCCACGCACCTTACGATACAGGCAAGCGCGGTTACTACAACATGACCTCATTCGGTCGTTCGCTGGCATTGCACCTCGCTATTGGCTACCCGTTCTAAAATATAGGNTNGNNCGCATAAAAAANGNCATTTTGTTTGAATTTTATACCATACATTCGTATATTTGCAATCAAATAATAACTTTCTAAATTAAATATTATGGATCAGTATCAAGTATCATTTGGTGACGCNATCAAGCGNGCCTTCTCCCAGTACTGCTGCTTCACCGGTCGCGCNTCNCGTTCAGAGTACTGGTGGTTCGCACTTTTNAACTTCATTGTTTCNGCAGTTCTTGAAGCAGTCCTCGGCACTTCATCTAATTTTGCAGTATCAATTATTGGACTTTGGNGNNTNGTAACNNTACTTCCCTCTCTTGGCCTCGTNTTCCGTCGTCTCCACGACACTAACCGTTCAGGCTGGAATATCCTTTGGGCACTCCTTCCCCTCATCGGCACTATTATCCTTATCGTATTCTTCTGCAAGCCCAGCGACCCTGAAGCAAATAACTACGGTCCCATGCCCAACCCCATCATCTGATTTCCCCACANCCCATAACTCATACTCACGAGNGCCGGCCTATCCCCACGATAACGCCGGCTCTCTCGTTATTGGACCTCTCAAACCCATGGAACTCAACAGGAGCGACAGTAAATAGTGACGGCCCGGAGAAGCCATCGAGACAATAGCCGTGGCGCTAAGAGAGTGATCCCGAAAGGCATCGCGAACGTAGCCCGCGGTACGTATCACTATCAACACATATAAATTTGCTTATGGCTCACATCTTTTAGAATCGCACACATCTGAACCTCCCAATGAGATAATCGCACGTGTTATGTATTATAGTGGAATAATCGAACACTGGGGACGAGGATTATCTTTGATATTTGAAGATTGCGAACGTGCCGGTCTTAAACAACCTAAAGTAACTGATGAAAATGGAGTTGTTAGAGTTACAATTATACGCCCAGATTTAACGGGTTTCAAAAATGATACGATAAATGATTTTGGGAAACTCATCTATCAAGACGTAGTATATTCTCCGGGAATCAGTGCTGTTACCTTAGCCGCCAAAACAGGTAAAAGTATCACTACAATAAAAAACTCTTAAAAACCTAATAAGCAACAATTTAATTTAATATCGCGGTTCAAAAAGACTGGTGGTTACTTCAGTAAAAAGTGATTTAAAACAGCTAAAATTCTATATATCGTATCAGAGCGTTTCGATATAATATTATTTCGCCAGGGGGAGGTCGATGCGGAAGGTGGTGCCGCGGCCGGGCTCGGAATCCTTCACATAGATGTGTCCTCCATGATACTGGTCGACAATGCGACGCGCGAGCGTGAGCCCCAGGCCCCAGCCGCGAGTCTTGGTTGTATAGCCGGGATTGAAAATGGTCTTGAAATTCTTGCGCGGAATGCCCTTGCCGGTATCGCTCACGGTCACATGGGCTGTCTCCCCTTCCACGTCAACGCTCACGTTGATAGCTCCGGTACCGTCCATCGCGTCAACGGCATTCTTGATAAGATTCTCCATTACCCACTCAAACAGCGGTGCCGACATCTTGACTTTAACCGGGAATGATGAGGGCGAGAGTGTGAATTTTATCCGCTTCGATACCCGCGTCGCCATGTACTCGCCGGCGTGCATTACCACCGCGTTCAGGTCATCGATCTCCATGCTGGGTCGCGAACCTATCTTGGAAAATCGTGACGCAATGGTACTCAAGCGGTTAACATCCTTATTCATTTCCTTAACCACGTCAGGATCAATACCCTGAGACTGCAGGAATTCCATCCATGCCATCAATGAAGAAATAGGAGTGCCCAGCTGGTGGGCTGTCTCCTTAGACAATCCCACCCACACTTTATTCTGCTCAGCCCGCTTGGTCGATGACAGCGCGTAATACACCACCACGATGAACAGCAGCATGACTGCAAGCTGAATATAAGGATAGTACCCAAGTCGCTTAAGTAGCTTGGAATCATCGTAGTAGACATACTGGCTATTCTCAGGCGTGATGATGATCTGGATTATATTATTACTTTTTTTCAGATCCTCGAGCTTACGGTAGAGATATGACATATTAGCTTGCGAGAGGATTTCCAGCGAGTCAACCGGCTCAGGAAGGTCAAAATTTCGCTGGTCGAGAATCACGCCGTCACTGTCAGTAAGTAGCACCGGGATGGTGTGATTCCCGGCAAGAATACTTAGTAGAAATTCAAGGTCGGGCTCAGAAGCTCCGGCAACATTTCCGTTAGAGTCGATTCCCGCTGTAAATGCGCGTGCCATCTCGCGTGTTGCACCGGCCCACACTTCCATACGCTCGCGCTCCTGAATAGTAAGGTCAGCAACAAGGCGGTTGGAAACCCACACGAATGCTCCCACCAGTATCAAGGCAAGGGACAACAGCACCCACGTGCCATAGCGTCTTATCTCGTAAATGTTCATTACCTAATCTTCTCTGATGAAACGAGCGACGGAATGAGCCGCATTGCTGCCTATGACAATGTCGGCAGCCTCCTTGACCTCAGGAAATGCGTTTTCAACGGCTACAGCAACGTCAGCCACCTTCATCATGGG
The DNA here is from genome assembly GCA_014800105.1 of Bacteroidales bacterium. GTDB lineage: Bacteria > Bacteroidota > Bacteroidia > Bacteroidales > Muribaculaceae > JAAVFS01. Next base: position 4,138 of record JAAVGQ010000019.1, read on the forward strand.
CAGGTCATTGAGATTATCGCCGAATACCACAATTCTTTCAACGCCAAGTTCTTGTGCGAGCCGCTCGACTGCCTGAGCCTTGGATACCCCGGTTTTAAAAACCTCGATTAGGTGCGTACCGGGAAAATGGATATCAGGATAGCATGACACCGAGCAATCGACATTAGCCTTGAGGTCGTCGGCAAGCTTGATTACCTTCCCGCTGTCACCGATACCAAATATCAATATAACATTCTCCCCGGCCTCCTGGGTCATTGCATGTCCTAAGAGGAATCGCTTGAGTTTCAAAGACTTTCTTTCAAGATAAAATGATTCTTCAGCATGGTTCATTTCAGTGCCGTGATACACTTCGAGATGAGACGGATTAACTACAACATACACGAACGGATCAACACCATTGTCACGGAATCTATCGATTATTTCCCCTGCCGTCGTTGCAGTCATTTTCTCAACATGGTTCATTACCTTCAGGCGTGTATCCCACATAGCTGCTCCGGTTATCACTATCGCGGGACAGTTGATGTGAGTAACGCTCAGCAGCGGGTCAACCGTGGCGGGAGTGCGGGCAGTGGCAACTGTTATCAGTGCTCCCTCTTCGCTCATTTCAGCTATTAGTTCAGCACTCTCGCAACTCACGCGGCTGTTGTTATCGAGCAACGTGCCGTCCATGTCGGTCACATACAGGGTGTTCTTTCTCATTGTCGGTCAAGGAGGTTATTTAGTCGGTGTACAAATTCGTAATTTTTCAATCCCCAGCGGGGTTTCAGCAACAGTACGTCGGGCGACGATGAAGTGAAACGTTCAATTGATATTGACTCGGGCACCATTCTTACTATACGTGCACACAAGTCAAGGTACTCGTCTACTTCAAATGTCCTTATTTCATCAGCCTGCGATTCAAGCGTGGTTCCTCGCAGAATCTGCAACTGGTGGAATTTCAGCACATCCACGGGTAGTTCACAGCATCGCTTCACTGTCTCAAGCATCATCTCCTCGTCATCGCCGGGCAAGCCCATGATGAGATGCAGTCCAACGTGAATTCCGGCGCCATGTGTCCGGTTAACTGCGTCCACGACATCATTCCATGTGTGGCAGCGGTTAACGCGCTCAAGCGTAGCATCATGACTTGACTCAGCGCCATACTCCACCATCACATAGTGCTCGCGGGCGAGTTCAGCCAGCTTCGAGAGCAACTCATCGGGCATCATATCAGGCCGGGTGCCTATTATCAGCCCTTCAACATCCTCGACAGCAAGCGCTTCGCGATACATCGTCATGAGGCGGTCTACGTTAGCATATGTGTTCGTATAGCTCTGGAAATAAGCCAAGTACTTCATGCTGGGATATTTCCGCGAAAAGAACTGCTTGCCGCTCTCAAGCTGCTGCTTCACATTATCCCCTGTAACGGGAGGAGTGAATGAGCTCACATTGCAGTAAGCACACCCGCCACGGCTCTTTGTCCCGTCNCGGTTGGGACACGTAAANCCGGCATTGACNGTAAGNTTTTGCATCTTCGTGTCAAAATACCGTTTCAGGTAAGTGCCATAGTCAGTGTAANGAGCCATNCTCAAAAGCTTATAGTGAGTAGCTTGCGTTAAGCATCATAGCATCNAGCANGGTCATGGCCGCCATNGCTTCAACCACGGGCACAGCGCGTGGAACCACACACGGGTCATGCCTGCCACGCGCCTTCAGCGTCACTGCATTACCATCACGGTCAATGGTCTCGACTTCCTGCAACAAGGTNGCTACAGGCTTGAATGCCACGTTGAAATATATATCGGCACCGTTGGAGATACCNCCCTGAACGCCNCCTGAATTGTTGCTGCGGAATCCTACCTTGCCATCTTTAANNTCAAACAGATCAATAACCTCCGAGCCNCGGCNCTTNGTNCCGTTAAATCCCATGCCTATCTCAAAACCTTTGGCNGCATTNATTGACATCATCCCGGCTGCAAGCATGGCGTTCAGNCGGTCAAATACAGGCTCGCCTAATCCTGCCNGAACACCNGAAATTACACAAGTNACTATNCCGCCTATNGTGTCGCCGTCAGCCTTCACTTGCTCGATAAGCTTAATCATGCGGCCCGCNGTGTCAGCATCAGGACATCTTACGATATTCTCCTCNGCACGNGCCAAATCAAGCNTCTCGTAAGATTCAGTAAGTTCAATATCGCCCACTGAGCNCGTGAAGGCGGTTATCTTGATACCCTTCGAGGCAAGTATCTGCTTGGCAATCGCTCCNCCCACCACNCGGCANGCNGTCTCGCGCGCCGACGANCGNCCTCCACCACGGTGNTCACGAACGCCATATTTTGCCTCGTAAGTATAGTCNGCATGAGACGGGCGGTACANNTCCTTCATGTTGTCGTAGTCANCTGAATGCTGGTTGCCGTTGGGNATCGTAAACCCTATGGAGGTACCTGTTGTNTTNCCGTTCAACAATCCTGAGAGGAAGGTAACCTCGTCGCTCTCCTTGCGGGCGGTGACGATGTGACTCTGCCCGGGCTTGCGGCGGTCAAGCTCNTGCTGAACAGCCTCCANGTCGATAGCATATCCGGCAGGTACGCCATCGATCACGCCACCTATAGCGGGTCCGTGTGACTCCCCGAAAGTTGTCAGGGTAAAAATTTTTCCGTAAGTATTTCTCATGCCTCTTTTGAATTTTTATTGATATGTGGCGAGTTATTCACCCGGTTCCGTGGCAATGTCNGCCACCGTGCCTTTGACATATTTCACCAGCTCGCCGGGAACAATCTTGAGCTGAAGACCTCTCACGCCGGCGCTCACGAAGATNTGGTNAAACTCATTGAGCGTCTCGTGAAAANAGGTCGGNAACGGCTTCTTCATCCCTATGGGCGAGCACCCGCCNCGAATGTAGCCNGTCAACGGCTGCAACTCCTTCATGTGAATCATCTCGACCTTCTTNTTNCCGGCNGCCTTGGCTGCNTTCTTGAGNTCAACCTCGCGNTTCCCGGGNACNACACANACGAGNTNGTCNTTNTCACTNGCCCTCAACACCAGNGTCTTGAACACGCNGTTGATATCCTCGCCCAGCTCCTCGGCNACATGATCAGCCGCCAGATTGTTTTCATCAACCTCGTAAGGAATCAGTTCATATTCTATTCCGGCACTGTCAAGCAACCGTGCCACATTNGTTTTNGCNGNTTTCTTCATATCATGTTCAATTATGCCAGGTATAATTTAAATGNGNNTCGCGNCGTGATGACAGCGAGTATTTCATCTTGTGGAACGGCATTCTCAGCAAGCCGGGGATTACGCCCCAGCCGCTCACCTTCATGCCCACGGCCGCCGAGCTCTTAGCCCACNCGCGGCTCACCACTATCCACTGCACNGCGAGNAGAACGAACGCCACCGCGCCGGGCACNGGATTAGGTATCGCGGTCACGCCCGCTGCCACTCCCAGCGCTATTGACAGCCACAAAAGCCATGGCATGGAGTTGATGATGCGGGCAGGATTGCGGTCAGAGAGGCGCGCCGTGAAAGCGTGCCGNTTCTTGTCCTCCTTATAGGTCAGCGACGGTTTAACCGTACACACGTCAACGATTGAGTCACCTGATATTTCGACGGCAACCTTATTACCTGCAGCTATCTCGCTCACAAACAGGTCATCGTCACCGTCATGGATATTCAGTGTACGGGCAAAGCCCTTATGCTTGAAAAACAATGCCTTGCTGTAGCCCATATTGTAGCGCGTACCGCGGTAGGCCGCGTCACGGAGTGCCTCGCTCACCCATGCTACCGTGTCATGCAACTCGCCCATGCGGTTCATGAACGACATGCGCTCGCCATCGTCACCTTTGATAGTTGATACACCAAGCACCACCTCATTGCCGTCAGCAAAATGGCGTGCCATCGAGTGTACCCACTCCTCGCCGGGCAACTCGCAGTCAGCAGTCGTCAGCAGAATATAATCGTAGGCTGCAGCCTTGATTCCGAGCGTAATAGCGAGCTTGCGGCGTGACAGGTTATGAGCGTTATCAGGCACAAAAGTCAGCTTAAGGTGAGGAAACTTGTGGGAATACCTCGTCACCATGTCCCCCACGCTATGACCGCCGCCGTCATTCACCACGATAACCTCATAGCCCGGGGCGTAATTCTGGCAAAGCAGTCGCTCGAGCAACTTCTCCAGTCTCTCGGAATTTTCGCACGCGTAGACCACTACCGATACAGGCTTCATGCGGCTGTCTTCCACCCTCTCGCCGGCCTCCAGCGCGGCACGCCGCTCTGCTACGCGGGCCACGCGACCACGGTAGCATATGACAATGTAGAGTGTCAGCAGCAACAACGCTGCCGCCGGCACTATCGTAAAAATCGAAAAATTCAAGTCAACTATCATGAAATAATATTATTAACCGTCTAAAGCTGCACCCCCTTCCGCCGGTACAGGCCCCTGAGAGCCAACCAACTAAAATACAGCAAGTTGATTACAAAATTACAAAATTCCCCTCACATTATCAACACTTTCCACGTAAAATTTTCAACTCGCCCCTCACCGCTCCTCCACGCCAGGCACCCCGCCCACCGTGACCTCATCTCAAGCTATCCTTTTTATTCCATTTGTACGGTAAAATT
>JAAVGQ010000074.1 GCA_014800105.1 Bacteroidales bacterium
CAGCAGGATGTTATTCGCATCAACCACTATGCCGTGAAATCATACGGGGAATTCATGCAGAAACGTGCACGCGGACGTGCGCGTGGCAAGGTGAGCAAGCGCATTCGCGGCACGGAGTACTTCGACCGCTTTGATCTTAACGATATCGAGGAATAGAGCTTTTAATCAAAGAGATGTTTGTTGGCTTTTCTTTTGCGATAATTCAGCGGATAGAGTGCGTGCATGTACAGGATAAAGCCCTGTGGATGATTGCGCAGCATATAGGCTCTAATCCACTTCTTCAGTCCCAGTGTTTTAACTGACGGCAGTTTGACGTCACGACATATCTCGTGAATCTTCATTATCGCTTTGCGGCATCGCCTTGGATTTTTTGTGAGGCGGGCAATAATCTTTGCCGCGTTAATGTAAGACTTCCATATCACAAGCTCGGCATCCTTGTCAGTTATTGCCTCGGGGTCAATGTCCCTGAGTACTTTCACGCGGTCAGGCATTGACTTGATATATTCCAGCCTGTTTCGCTCATAGTTGGAGTTGAGGATGCTTCCGCGACGCTGACGGTAGATGTACAGAATATCAGGTATAAGAACCATCTTGTTGATGTTGCGGACCCAGCGGCTCATAGCGTAAATATCCTCGAATAGCTTGCCCACCGGGAAAGGAGTATCGATGACCTCGCGGCGGAACATCTTGAGACCCATGTAGCTGGGTATAATATGATTCTTCATCAACTCCTTGATGACGCGGTGACGGTCAATAACCAGCTGGTTCTTGACAAGCCTGCGCTCGCGGGTATAGGTTGTATATTGGGCTTCGTAGCTTGCCTGTACAACGTCAGCGCCAGTCTCAACCATTACCTCGTGCATTCGTTCGAGGAACTGAGGATAAACAGTGTCATCCGAGTCAATGAAGCTGATGTATTTGCCGCGGGCTATCTCGAGGCCTGAGTTCCTGGCTGCCGACAGGCCGCCGTTTACCTGCTCAACGAGCACATAGCGGGGGTCCCGGGCAACAAATTCCTCGCAAATCGAGCGAGAGCCGTCAGGAGAGCCATCGTCTACTACGATACACTCCCAGTCTTTGAAAGTCTGAGATTCTATGGAATCGAGGCATTCCCTGAGGTATTTCTCGACATTGTAAACTGGTACAATAATCGAAATCTCAGGATTTTCACCCGTCACGGGTTGGTGAGCCTGTTCATTAACTGAAATTTCGGTCATAATTATTTGGTTGGAAGATACTAAGTGTGGAAGTAGGGAGTTGAGAGCGGAGGGCAGGTAGAGTGGAGAGATGAGAATGTTTATTTCTCGAATTGTGATTTTTCAGGGAACCGCTTTTCGAGATATTTTCGTGCAAGGGCGCGGTCAGCGTCAGTTGCATATTGCGAGTCATTGAGGCAGAAGAAAATGGGATTGTATTTCTCCATGCGCTCGTAGTGGTCATGCTTATGAATACGCAACATGAACGAGGTGTGCTTGTCGACATATTCCTTACAAGCCCTGCCCGTCACCAGTGGCACGTAGGAGTAAAGGATGCGCTGAATGTCATTCCCGGCTCCTATATGGTTAACAGCGGTGGGGGAAATTTCGTTGCTGAAGGTCTCGAAAGTTTTGCGGTAGTCACTCTTGAGATAACCGTCAATGTTGTGGTGAGCTTTTTCGCTGAGTCGCTTGCCATATTTCGCTACAACGAGATCCGAGGCTCGTTTCATACCGCTATTGTAGTGGCTTAAAGGTTTCTTCAGCAGCTTGTCCTTCAGCCAGATTGTCAAGCTGCGTAGGGGGCTGCGCAATAGTCTGACGTAGGGTAGTCCGTCACTGTTGTAGAATGTTTCCGGCCTTACCTCGCGATTGAAGAACATGTCATCGTTGGAGTAGATGAAGTGCTCGGCGAGCCCGGGAATATTGTGTAAGTAATGCTCTATCACCTGGGCATTGAAGCATGGAATAGCCTCGGGAGGGAGGATTTCCTTGTGATCGACAATCCTGACACGGGGATTCGTGGTATCGAGCCATGAGGGAACCTGACTGTCAGTGATGATGAACACGCGTCTTATCCAGGGAGCATATTTCTCAACTGACCGCAGGCTGAATTTCAGCTCGTCATTGTCAGCATACCTACCCTTGCAGTCTACATCAGCCCCCACGGGTTTAATGCCGGTGAATGCTGCATGGCGCTCCTGCCACGCAAGGTCATTACCGTCAACCCAGGTGTAAACGATATCAACTTCACGCTCTTTAGTCATAACATTTTCAGTAATTGCTTGTACCGCGACTCTACCGGAGCGCCGGTACGCTTTCAGGTTCAGGGCTTTTCAACAACTACCTGGCGCTGGATACTGTGGTCAAGTGAGATGAGGGTCTCGGTTGTGGTCACGCCATTAATCATCTGGATCTTGTCATGAAGAATTTCCATGAGGTGCTCGTTGTCACGGGCGTAGAGTTTCAGCAGGATGGTGTAAGGGCCGGTGGTGTAATGGCACTCGACAACCTCAGGGATTTTCTCGAGTTCGGGTACCACGTCACGGTACATCGCTCCGCGCTGGAGGTTAACCCCGATGTAGGTACAGGTGTGGAATCCCAGAGTTTTGGGGCTCACGTTATAGCCTGAACCGGTGATTATACCCACGTCAATCATTCGCTGTATGCGCTGGTGAACGGCTGCGCGTGATACTCCGCATTCCAGGGCTACATCTTTTGAGGGTATTCGTGCATTACGAATGATGATATTGAGTATCTGGCGGTCAAGATTGTCAAGCTTTTCCATTATTAGATTTTTTCTTAGTTGGAGGATTTTTTAAAACTGATGTTTGTCTCAGTTCAATATACAAAATTAAGTTTTTTCTTAAATTTAGCCAATAAAATCTTACAATTTTCTATCATTTAACCTTCCCGTCGTGCTACGCTGAGAAATAAAAAGAAGGTGTCCCTTGACTTGAACAGTCAGGAACACCTTCTCTTTAAGTTTAAATTGGGGGTTACCCTTCATTTATCAGAGGATGTCAACAACCTCGATATCAAATACGAGAGTCTCGTTGTGACCGATTGCGTCACCCTGGCCTGCAACGCCGTAAGCGATCTCAGCAGGGATAACGATAGTAGCTTTACCACCCTTACCGAGGAGCATGAGACCCTCAGTGAAACCGGGGATGAAACGGCCAGCGTAAGAGGTCATGGGCTCGTCATTGGTCTGGTCGAATACTTCACCGTTGATGTGCTTGCCTACGTAGCGCAACTGGATGCGGTCGCTCTTCTGTACCTTCTCGCCTTCACCGGGCTCGATGATTTTGTAAACGAGACCTGATTCTGATTTCTCATAACCCTCGTTGAGCATAGCCTTGGCATATTCCTCACCCTTAGCCTTGTTTTCGATTGATTCGGGGAGTGATTCGAGCTTGCGGTTGGCGCGCTCGGTGGCGAGTTCCTGAGCACGGGTGATGAGGCCCTGGAATTCAGTCTGGTACATGAAGGTATCGCCAATTGTATCAGCGGTAAATACTTTTTCAAACCCCTTGATCATGAGCTCAGTGTTAACGGGAACATTAAGCTGAGCAGGCATGCCCTTGGAAGCGCCCCAGATCTGAGTGCCGGCGTTAAGACCCATGATGTAAGCTACGTCAGCGGTGTCGCGGTTAGCTACGGCCTTAAGACCACGAACGAACTCAGCGCGTGACATTCCCTCGCGCTGGTCAGCGGGCATCATGTCGAGCTGCTGCTGGAACTGGTTGTACATGTTGGCAGCGAGATACTGGCCGTAAACAAGAGAAAGTGAATCGCCAAAAGCCTTGTCCTCAGCTGAGTATGCCTGGCTGTCAGTTGCTTTGTTGCCGCATGAGCTCAAACCCATTGTGAGGGCAACGGCAGCAAGTGAAAGAATGATTTTTTTCATAAAACGTTATAATTAAATGATTTATATTATTGTTTAAGCACGTCATGCAGTGTAATCGTGAAATCGAGCGCTGCATTGCCGGGGATGACACCGGCGGTACCTGACGGTCCGTAGCCAAGTGATGGTGGAATAACGATGCGGTAAGTGCCGCCCGGTTTCATCATCAGCAGTCCCTGAGTGAATCCTTCCACGAGACCCTTGACGGGGAATGTTACCGGAGTCTCGGCTTCGTCAAACACCTCGCCATTGTAAAGGCGGCCGGTGTAAGTAACCGCTACTGTATCGTCGAGTGACGGGCCTGTACCTTCACCCTCAGTGATTACCTGAAAGAGAAGGCCTGACGGAGTCTCGATGACGCCGTCGCGGGCACGCTCGCGAGCCATGAAGTCCATCTGGGATGCCATGCTGAGGGTGTCAGCGGCAGCCATTGCCTCATATTTGCGGCTCATGTATGAATTCAGGTAATTGTCAGCCGACTTGGGAGTAAAACCGGTGTCGCCACCGTTAAGAGCCACGCTGAGCGCACGAAGGAAAGCCTCGCGCTCAGCCGGCAGGCCGAGCTCGCGCATCTGTCCCAGGCGTTGCATGACGGTGAATCCCTGAAGGATTCCCTGGTAGTAAGGTTCGCGGTCAGGAGAAACATTGAATGCCTCGGTTATGCCTTTGATAAACTCCTCCTTCGCCTTGTCATCGGTCCCGTAATTCTGTTCAAGGACGGGCAGGATGTGGCCGCTCCACACTGTAGCCAAGGCTGTCGACACGGTGTCGGCAGCCTCGTCATGTGTTGCGGTTGTATCGTCGGCGGCTCGTGAAACGAGTGACGTTAACAGCGCGATTGTTGCTATAGCAATGTATCTCATTACTTACCGATAACCTTTAAGAGCTCTACATCAAAGATAAGAGTAGAGTTAGGACCGATGACGTTACCGGCGCCTGAGGGACCGTAAGCGAGCTGAGAGGGGATGAAGAGACGCCACTTGGAGCCGGCTTTCATGAGCTGGAGGGCTTCAACCCAGCCGGGGATAACCTGAGTCACACCGAAAGTTGCAGGCATTCCACGGTCAACGCTTGAATCGAACACAGTGCCGTCGATGAGTTTGCCAACGTAGTGGACCTCAACCTGGTCCTGAGCGGTGGGCATGGGGCCGTCACCTTCAGTGAGAACCTCATACTGGAGGCCGCTGGGGGTAGTCTTGACTTCAACGCGCTTGCCGTTTTCAGCGAGGAAAGCTTCGCCTGCCTTCTGGTTAACCTCGGCCATCTTTTGAGCCTCAGCGTGCTGCTTTGCTTCGAGCTCGCTGAAATATTGCTGGATAACAGCTTTAGCTTCATCATAGCTCATCTTGGGAGCGAGACCGTCATAAACGGCTGCTACACCGTCAGCAAAATCCTGAACGTTAATGCTCTGGATGCCTGATGACTTGAAATTGTTGCCCATGCTGAGACCGAGGGCATAGCTAAGCTGGTCTAATTCTTTATTTTCCATAATTGTTCTATACTTTTTTGGTTATTAATTCTTATTTCAGTATTTATAACGCTTTTATCGCCACAAAGGTAGGTTAAAAAATATATGCAACTGCTTTTAGTATATATAAAAAACATTAAAATAACGAGGGTTATAGTAGAAAGCAATTTTTTTAGTACATTTGTGGTCATTGAAAATCATAATAAAACTACATAGAAATGGCAAAAGTCATCATCATCGGCGCCGGTGGCGTAGGCACTGTGGTTGCACACAAGTGTGCTCAGAACCCTGAAGTTTTCAGCGAGATTGTAATTGCATCCCGCACACGTTCAAAATGCGACGCAATTGCAGCCGCTATAGGTAGTGACCGAGTGTCAACTGACACGGTTGATGCCGACAGCGTTCCCCAGCTCGTGGAACTGTTCAAGCGTCACCGTCCTGACCTCGTAATCAACGTTGCGCTCCCTTACCAGGATCTCACCATAATGGATGCGTGCCTGGAATGTGGCGTCAATTACCTCGATACTGCTAATTATGAGCCCAAGGATGAAGCTCACTTCGAGTACTCATGGCAGTGGGCTTACCGCGAACGTTTCGAGAAGGCGGGTCTCACCGCTATTCTCGGTTGCGGTTTCGACCCCGGAGTATCAGGCGTATTCACTGCTTACGCAGCCAAGCACTATTTCAAGGAAATGGAATACCTTGACATCGTTGACTGTAACGCAGGCGACCATGGCAAGGCTTTCGCAACAAACTTCAATCCTGAAATCAACATCCGCGAGATTACCCAGAACGGCCGTTACTATCAGGACGGCAAGTGGGTGACAACAGGTCCTCTCGAAATTCACGCTCCCCTCACCTACCCTAACATAGGAGCCCGCGAGTCTTACCTCCTATATCACGAGGAGCTCGAGTCACTCGTCCAGAACTTCCCCACCATCAAGCGTGCCCGTTTCTGGATGACATTCGGCCAGGAATACCTCACTCACCTTCGCGTAATCCAGAACATCGGCATGGCTCGCATTGATGAGGTTGAGTACAACGGTACCAAGATTGTTCCCCTGCAGTTCCTCAAGGCGGTTCTTCCCAACCCTCAGGACCTCGGCGAGAACTACCATGGCGAGACTTCCATAGGTTGCCGCATCCAGGGTATCGACAAGGAGGGCAAGCCTCTTAACTACTACATTTACAATAACTGCAGCCACGAGGCAGCATATAAGGAAACCGGCATGCAGGCTGTAAGCTATACCACCGGTGTTCCTGCAATGATAGGCGCGATGATGTTCCTTACCGGTAAATGGGTTAAGCCCGGCGTACACAACGTCGAGGAGTTTGACCCGGATCCCTTCATGGAGCAGCTCTCAGTTCAGGGCCTTCCCTGGCACGAAGTGTTTAACGGTGACCTCGAAGTCTCAGCCATCAACTAATTAACCGTTAGTCATGAGAGTAGTCATCCAGCGGGTAAAGAATGCGTCGGTTGCCGTGGACGGTGAGCTTGTATCGTCTATAGGGGCCGGGCTGCTGGTGCTCGTTGGAGTCGAGAAGGAGGATACCGAGGCCGACGTGGATTACCTCGTGGGTAAAACCGTGGGGCTCCGCATTTTCAACGACGAGAACGGTGTCATGAACCGCTCGGTTACTGATGTTGACGGCGAGGTTCTTGCCGTGAGCCAGTTTACTCTTACCGCTTCCACCCGCAAGGGCAACCGTCCCAGCTACATCCGGGCTGCAGGCCATGAACTCGCAGTGCCCCTGTACGAGGATTATTGCGAGAAGGTCTCCCGGGCTATAGGAAAGAAAGTGGGTCGTGGAATCTTCGGTGCTGACATGGCTGTTTCCCTTCTCAATGACGGCCCCGTAACGATAATCATTGATTCACGCTTGAAGGAATGACAATCAAGGAACTACAGGAAACGGTCGACGAGTGGATTACAGGACCGGAGGCGGTTATTTCTCACCTCTCACCAACACCGCNATCCTTGCCGANGAAACCGGNGAGGTNGCGCGNATAATGGCGAGAAAATATGGTGACCAGGTAGCCAAGCCCGGCGACAAATGTAACCTTGCNGANGAGCTTGCNGANGTCNTATGGGTNGTTACNGCNCTGGCTAACCAGNCAGGCATAGACCTCACTGATGCGCTACGGGCCAATATCGAGAAAAAGAGTACCCGTGATGCCAATAGNTTTGNNNGCAANAAGTCTGAATAANANCNGNTTANNATTGTTGTTCTTAATTGTGTGAACATTAAACATATAAAACGAGTTTAGATTGATAAACTTAAAAAATTGAACTATGAGTGATAAATATACTGATGCCATCGAGGCTTCTAAAGTAATTACTGATGACGCTGCCGTGACAGCTGCTGTAAACAAGATTCTTGATGATCACATCGTTGAAAACAAGAATGCTGATGTTTACAAGTTCCTTTTCAACTGTATCGATCTCACCACGCTCAAGGCTACTGATTCACCCGTTTCAGTTTCTGATTTCACTGAGCGCGTGAATGCTTTCGAGGAAGAACATCCTGAACTTCCCAACGTTGCTGCAATTTGCGTGTACCCCAACTTTGCGCAGGTTGTCCGTGCCGTTCTCGAGGTGAGCAAGGTTGATATCGCTTGTGTTTCGGGCGGATTCCCTGCATCGCAGACATTCCCCGAGGTCAAGGTTGCTGAGACCGCTCTTGCAGTTGACGGCGGCGCTGACGAAATCGACATCGTGATGAACGTTGGTAATTTCCTTGACGGTGACTATGAGGGCGTTTGTGACGAGATTGAAGAACTCAAGGCTGCAAGCCGCGACTGTATCTTCAAGGTTATCCTCGAAACCGGCGCGCTCAAGACTGCTGCTAATATCAAGGCAGCCTCAGTGCTTGCGATGTACTCAGGCGCTGACTTCCTCAAGACCTCGACCGGCAAGGAATTCCCCGGTGCTAACCTTGAGGCAGCTTACGTTATGTGCCAGTGTATCAAGGAATATTTTGAAAAGACCGGCCGCAAGGTTGGCTTCAAGGTATCAGGCGGTGTATCGACCACTGCTGATGCGGTTGCTTACTATACTCTTGTCAAGGAAATCCTTGGAGAAGAATGGCTCAGCAACGAGTACTTCCGCATTGGTGCCAGCCGCCTTGCCAACAACCTCCTATCTGACATTCTCGGCACCGAGACTAAATTCTTCTAAGATATACAGACATTCAACTCTCAGCTCTCACCATTAATTACCAATCCTTATAGCAATGAATAAATACTGGATTATCAAGGGAAGTCGCCAGGAAGGCCCTTTCACGCTCGAGCAACTCAAAGTAATGTCTCTGCCGGCTGATATCCCTGTGTGGCGTGAAGGTCTCACTGACTGGACGCATGCCTATGACGTGCCGGAACTTGCCCCGTGGACCAGTTTTGAAACCGAGCCTGTTGACGAGCAGGTTGAGGAAATCGTTGCTGTTCAGGAAACTGAGAATGAGGAACATGCTCAGGCGTCTCCTGAGGTCGCCGAGGAAGTTGATGAGGTAATCCTTGAAGAGAAAGAAGATATAACTGATAATACGGCTGTACCCCACCCCCGGCCTGAAGAAACTCAAGGTACTTATCGCGTCTACCCGCGCAAGAGGGAGCCGGCTAAACAGGAATCGGAGATGGTTTATGCTCCCATCGGTGAGGTTCCTGAGGGCTATATGCCTCTCGCTCCCGAGACCGGGAAACCCAAGTGCCCAAAGAGCTATCTCGTGCTCTCTATTATCTCAACATTGTTGTTCTTCCTCCCGCTTGGTATCTGCGCTATATTCTGCTCGGCCAAGGTCGAGCCNCACTATCAGGCAGGTCGCTATGAGCAAGCTTACAAGATGTCAAATCGTGCCCAGCTATTCATCGTGCTGTCAATAGTGTGCATGCTCATCTGGCTCCCGTTCTCAATAATTTTTGCAATGCTCTGATGCCTCGCCGTGGAAAAGTTGATGCAATATCTGTGGCAGNATAAATTGCAGATTCATCCCGGCATGAAAACCGTGGATGGGAAATCACTGCATGTTATTAACCCGGGCCGACTTAATGTCGACTCGGGTCCTGACTTTTTTAATGCCAAGATAGATATTGACGGCGAGTCATGGGTGGGAAATGTCGAGATTCACGTTAAGGCAAGCGACTGGTACCGNCATCACCATGATGNNGACCCGNCCTATGACACGGTGATTCTACATGTCGTGGGTGACAATGATCGNCCGGTCGTTATTGAGCGCCTGGGTAACCGTGTATTGCCGCAGGTTGAAATCCCCTGTACNCCCGACTATCAGGCTCGTTATTCGGCATTGACGGCAAGCTGTCGCACAACCCTCCCCTGTGCATCAGTCNTCAAGTCGCTTCCGTCAGTTGCGATTGCCGACATTCTCGGCTCCCTCGGAATGGAGCGATTACTCGAAAAGGTTGACCGCATTTACACGATGCTNGAGNCTTATTCCGGTGACTGGGAAGAGGTCGCATATATCGTCCTTGCCCGAGCGCTTGGGTTCAGTGTGAACTCCGAGCCGTTTGAGCGACTGGCCCGCTCGGCCCCACTGCGCTATATACGCAAGCACACTGACGACCCGTTGCTTGTCGAGGCGCTGTTAATGGGACAGGCGAGTTTGCTTGACGAGGCTGTTGTTGATAACCGTTATGTCGACCACCTGAGGCGCGAATATGCGTTCCTTGCCAACAAGTTCTCGCTCACTCAGCCCGGCATTCAGTGGAAGACGTCNCGGATGCGTCCGGCTAATATGCCTCATCGGCGCATCGCGTTGCTTGCCCGAATACTNTGTACCACCCGTTCGCTGTTATCGCATATTGTGTCAATAAAGACCGTGGAGGAGGCTGCCAACCTGTTTAACCGTGAACTTGACGGCTATTGGCGCACTTCATATGGGTTTAATGACTANTCACCCGCAGGCAATCTTGCGCCGGTGGCTCTCAGTAAAACGTCAATAGTTTCGCTGATTATCAATGTAGTGGCACCGTTGACTTATGCCTGGGGTGCCTCCCGTGGCGATGATCGCGCGATAGATCGCGCCGTGAGCCTTCTGGAAAACTCCCCGGCCGAGCACAACCGCCTGACGACCTATATGGAATCAGCCGGCGTGATGCTTAATAACGCACTCGAAAGCCAGGCCGCGATACAGCTCAGACGTGCTTACTGCGAACCATCCAAGTGCCTTTATTGTAAAGTGGGCTATAGAGCTATGAAAGGAATAACTCCCCGGTCTCAGCCTGTNGTTTGATAGAACTATGAAAAAGAAACTTATATACATAGCCGTTTTACTTAATTTAATGTCATCACCGATAGCTTTTTCGCAAGCTCAGGGTGACATTATGAAAAACCGTGTCGACCTCACCTCGATTGTGGATAGTAAAGCGGCTACATTTGCCGTTATTGACGGTTCCACCGGTCAACCTATAGCAGGAGCCTGTATCAAGGCTGAAAACGCGGGATATGAGGCTGTGACTGATGATAACGGAATTGCCTTGATGCAGATTCCTGCAAGTTACCGCAGTGTTGAGGTGAAAGCAAAGGGATTCCGCCCTTTGACGATGCCTTTAAAATATAAGACTCTCCTTACGGTGACACTGGTTCCCGAGATTGAAACACCTGCGAAGGTGCCCGGTGCGCGAGCCACTGACCGCATAGGAGAGCTGATGGGTACCCTCTACAGCGTAGAGCGTCCCGGCGGACTTGCCAACGGTTCAGCTATCTTCATTGATGGAGTCCACTCGCTTAACAGTTCGTCTCAACCGCTCTATATCATCGACGGACAACCGGTGCAAGGCGGCAGCTCAGCAAATAATCTCAACTCAGGTTACGGATATAGCCCGCTCGCACTGATCGACCCCGATAATATCAAATCAATCAAGGTGCTGAAAGACGGAGCCGCTCTTTATGGCCCCAAGGCCGGTAATGGCGTGGTAATCATAACTACCAAGCGTGCCGCTGATTCCAAGCCGGGGTTAAAATTTGATGGAACGGTGGGTGTGAGGCTCGCTCCCAACCGTCTCGACATGCCATCGACTGATAATCTGATTCAGCAACCGGGAAAACGACACACTGACTGGGTAAAAATGGTTACCCAGAATGCCTTTGTATCAAATATCTCACTGTCAAATACAGGTAGTTTTGCTTCTACGCCTTTCCGTGCTTCGCTCAATTATACCCACGAGGATGGAGGATTGCGATATACCTCATCAGACCGCGTAACCGTTGGGCTCAATTCGGATGTGAAGGTGCTCAATTCTCTCACCGTTGCAGTTGACCTGAACTTCGCCCATAATNCCGGCAAACAGTTCTTTGACGGCCTCAACTCGCATTCCAACCCTTATTATATGGCGTCAATGAAGGCTCCTTGGTTATCACCATGGACTTCAGGGCAGCTTAATGATGTCGACGGTTACGGCATAGGTAATCCTATAGCAGTCATGAAACTTGGAAACGGAGACTTCCACCACACCCGTGTGTCAGTTTCCGTTACTCCGTCATGGACGGTCAATGACCGCTGGAAATTAGAGGGTAGAGTGGGGTACCTGCTTGATACNGANAATCTTGACCGCTTCGTTCCTGACCTTGGAACGCCTGATGATGAACTCACGGCTACTGACGGCTCTTACAAGGGAAATATTAAGCAGCTGGTAACACACACATACAACCGGCGCACAACATTTGACGCTGACCTTCACGCGACATTTGATCCTTGGAAGCGCGGCGAGCATAAAATACTCGTAACTGCCGGTGGTCGCTGGCAAAACGACGGCTGGAATATTGATGACCGCCAGGGNTACAACACGGGTAGTGATGATCTCACCTCGATTGATTATACTGACCAGGCATTGCTCAAAAGCAAAATTCATTACTTGCGCTGGCGCAGCCTCGGTGGCTACGNTCATGGCGACTACTCNTGGCAACGGCGTTATTTCCTTAATGTNACCGGTGTTATTCAGGGNTCTTCACGATTTGGCAATGATGTTCCCGGAGCTATTCATGTAGGTGGNGTCANCTGGGGTCTGTTTCCTTCAGTCAGCGCGGGGTGGTTGCTGAGTGATGAAGAATTCTTCATGCCTGTTGANCTCGTNAATAAGCTGAAGGTCAACCTGTCATATACNGTGACCGGTAACGACAATCTACCTCTCACGTGTGCCTCNATGTTCTTTACGTCAAAAGGTATTCTCAAGGGTGACGATATATTTCGCCTCGCACGCTCAGGCAACGAGAAACTCAAGTGGGAGACAACCAAAACATTGAGGNGCGGGGTAGAAGTTGGATTGTTTAGCGACCGCATCACGGGTTCANTTGACGTGTTTGTTGCCAATACTGATGACCTGTTGCTATTTAACAGCGATGAAAAGGTAATGAACTGGTATAANGGTGGTTCTATGCGCAATGTCGGTTTTGCCTTTACAGCTTCATCACGGTTGATAAACACTCAGNCGATGAAGCTTGAAGTCGGTTTCATGATAGGTGGTTACAGCAATCGCATCACATCNCTNAAGAATGGAAGCTTTGTCACTGATCTATCAGGCGCACAGGTNCTCACGGCGGTTGGTAATCCTGTTGGCACGTTCTATGGGTTCCGCAACGATGATGATACTCAGTATCACGTCATCGGTAATCCCAATCCTGATGCTTACGGAAATATAACGGCAGCTTTAACGTGGGGACGCTGGAGCGTGAATACACTTTTCACGTGGAGTGCCGGAAATGATATTTACAATGGCCTTAAGGCAGCCGTCGATAANCAATACAACGACTTTTATTACCCGTCTTCACCCCAGGAATCTACTCCGTTCCGATTCAACGAGAGNATGGTTGAAGATGGCTCNTATTTCAAGTTTAAGCGTCTGAATGTTGATTACAGGTTGCCGCTTAAAAATCGATATATAAAGGAATTGACATTCACTTTTGCAACTACTAATCTTTTTGTGCTTACAGCCTATAAAGGCGCTGACCCGGAAGCGTTTGGCGGGGACACTCCCATGTCATTAGGTATTGACAAGGGACTTCTACCTCCTTGCCGCAGCTTCCATTTCGGTGTNAAGATACCTTTTTAGCGGTTGCGCGGGTGGAAGTTGAGGATTTCCTGCCTCAGATGACTACGGTCGAGGTGTAGATAAATCTCGGTTGCCGCAATTGATTCGTGCCCTAACATCTGCTGGATTGCNCGCAGATTGGCACCCCCTTCAAGCAGGTGGGTAGCGAACGAGTGNCTTAGTGTGTGGGGTGATATTTTGCGCCTTACGCCGGCAAGCTCGGCTAATTGCCTTACTATCCTGAACACCATTGAACGACAGAGTCTTGTTCCTCGCCGTGCGCTCACGAACAGTATGTGTTCCTCGCCCGGCTTNGCGGCAATATTCACTCTCACCTCCATGTAGTCGCGAATGGCGTTAATAGTGGGTGGAGCGATNGGCACCAGNCGTTCCTTGCTTCCTTTACCTCTCACAACTATATACCCGTCATCGAGGTACAGACGGCCTATTTCGAGGTCACATAGCTCGCTTACACGCAGTCCGCAACCGTAGAGTACTTCAATGATGGCGTGATTGCGTATAGCCTCCTCTGATTCNGCCGGGATAGAGTCAATCATNGCNTCNATNTCCTNGACGCTGAGTACCTCNGGGAGGTGAAANCCTATCTCAGGCGACTCAAGTAATTCAGTGGGGTCNTTTTCAATATACCCCTCCATNCTCATGAAGCGGAAGAATGAGCGTAGTCCCGATACGATTCGAGCCTGTGAGCGCGGGCTTATACCCACGTCATGCAACTCAGCCATAAATTCCTGCAAGTCAGGCAGCTCTACGTGACGAAGTAGAACGCCACGCCCCGGCAACCAGTTGAGGAACTTGTCTATATCATTAAGATAGGATTCACGTGTATTTTCGCTTAGTCCCCGTTCAAGGACAATGTGGGCGGCGTAGTCGCGCTCCAGGCGCTTGATGTCNTTAATGGCCCTCATAAGTAAGTATTCAAAATTAAACGATATTAAAGACAAGTAAGTAATACAACCTATATAGTAAATTAATTTTGAACACTTACTTGAAAAGGTGTGTTTAGAAGAATAGATTGAAGTCCTGGCGTGGCAGGTCACGGCGACCTACGGCAATGAGCGAATGCCCGTTGGTGAACGTCATTCCGTGTTTCATCCCGCTCACAATCTCAAGCGCTTCCTTATCATATTTACCCCACAGAACATTACCGCCGCGTTCCAGGCATTCCACGATTCGTTCCTTAGCGTCATTCTTGTAGTCAGGTGACACGATAAACATCTCGGGATCATTAAAGTTGATAACTATTTCGCTGTCAACCTCTTTTATGATATCCCTGATACGTGACTGGGCGTTGGGGAGCAAGCCTATGCTCTTAGGTTTCAGTGCACACAGCACCCTGAGCGTGAGTTTCAGTACCTTTTCATCGCCTCGTCCGTTATATCGGAGGGTAGGATCGAGGTAATACGTCGCTTTACGGTCACAAAGAGTTTCAGTTATGAACCGGTAGGCAAAGGGGGAATGTACGCCATAGCCCTTGCTGTGGCGGTATTGTTTCAGGAAGCTTAACGGATGTAGCCGGTTCATGACGGGCTTGGCTCTTAATCGTTTTTGCTTACGGCAAAATAGATAGCTCCCAGTGCCCACAGATATATGAGAATTATAGCGATTGTGGCTATTGTTCCTGTAACGTGCAGAGAGCGGGGGTCGAATCGCATTACGAGCTCGTGGGAACCGGCGGGAAGGCGGATAGCGCGGAGAAGGTAATCAACACGGCCAATGGGTAAATCCTCATTCCCGTCAATGGTAGCTGTCCAGCCCCAGGGGAAAAATACCTCAGAGAAGACGGCAACGCCGCCATTGGCTGATGTTGTTTTGTATGTCAGCTCGTTAGGCGCGTATTTATTGAGAACGATAGTNTCTCCATAGAGCACGGTTTCAGCTTCACCGAGAACGTCGCGGAAAGNCTTATCAGCAACGGCGGTAGTAGCGGGATTGATTACATCGATAGCAGCCATTTCAGCGTCAGCATTATCAACATAAACCAGTGAGTCAACAAACCATGCGTGGCCTAACGCGTCGGGGTTAACAGTTGCATTTCCCTTGGGGTCAATGATGTATTTACCGTTAAGCATATTCAGTACATTACGGTTACCTTTTGCGAAGTCACCGCTTGCAAGACCTATGAGATGGCGCTCTATCATGTCCTGATAGCGGGTGAGTTTAGCTGCGTGATAGCCGCCGAGAGACTTGTGATAGTAGCTGGGCTGTGCTGACATGAATGCCTGACCCATAGGCATAACGCGATAGTAGCCTTTGTCCTGAAGTATCTGTTTGTCGGCCGGTGCCATTGGGATGCGGGCAGTCTCGGGTGCCGGCAGGGTGAAGCTTTCGTGGTCAACATAGCGTTTGTCAACGCTGTAAAGGTCAATGAGAACGAGCGCGCCGACAATTGCCACGGCTGTGAGTTCCGTATTCTTACGCATTGCGATGAGGATGCTTCCGCCGGCCATGAGTATGAGGAGGAGACTGCGGGCTGCATCAGCACTTACCATTGAGTGGCGGAGTTCGGTAACAACCTGAGCGATGCGTGGGTTGGCTATCGAATAAGCCTGCAGTATTTCAGCTCCATAACCTTGTTGTTGAAGATTCTTACCAATCATCACAGCAATCTGCTTGTCACCCTCGCTGATGGCCGAGCCGTAGAACCCCGGGAACCACCATCCAAGCAAGCAGAATAGTGCAACGACCCCGAATGAAATCATCACCGGCTTGAACATGGCTTTACGTTCATCAGCGTCGGCTGTCAGCACTTTTTGTAAAGCGAGAATGCCGAGCAAGGGCATCGTAAATTCAGCGATAACAAGGATTGATTCGGGCGTACGGAACTTGTTGTACATGGGTACGAGATCGATAAACAGGTCAGTAAGTGACATGAAGTTACGACCCCACGCAAGACCTATTGAAAGTAGTGTTGCAGCAAGGAGCGCCCATTTAACGGGACCCTTGATAACGATGCAGCCCAGGAGGAAAAGCGCGCAGATGATAGCTCCCACATAAACAGGACCGTTAGTACCTTCAGGCTCGCCGAAATATTGACCTACGAACTGAGAGATATACTGCTTCTCAAAATCCTCGAGATGGCTGTCAGAAAGAACTTTGTCAGCTCCGTCGATGTCTGAGAGGGATAGTGTTGCGACCTGGCCTGCTACCGGTTTGGCTGAGGCTCCACCTTTAACGTTGGGGATAAGGAGCGAGAATGTCTCGGAACGGCCATAGCTGTATTGAGTTATGTAGTCTTTATCAAGCCCGGTTGAGGTTGCTTCAGTTCCGGGCTGGGTAAGCTCGGAGTGGGCTCCACGTATGGTCTCGGCCGTGTACTTGTAGGTATTATATAGCGAGGGAGCATTTGCTGCAACTCCTAAAATAAAGGCGATTACCAGGACTCCGCTTGCTTTAACCCAATCAGTGACTTTCTTTTCCCTGATTGCCGCGATGAGGTAAGCGATAGCAAGGAAGAGGATGAGGAATCCAAAATAGTAAGTCATCTGGATGTGGTTGGCGGCAATCTGCATCATGAGGGCGATTGAAGCTATCACACCACCGGCTATTCTTTGTCCGCGGTAGGCGAGAATGATGCCGGCTATCGTGGGGGGAACGTAGGTTAGAGTGATGAATTTCCAGATGTGTCCGGCGCCAATAATGATGATAAAATAACTTGAAAATCCCCATGCTATTGCACCGATGAGTGAGTAGTACCACCTTTGGCGCATAGTCATCAGCAGGATATACATGCCCATCATCATCATCATGAGCAAGCCTGACGCTGAGGGGAGTCCAAGAGAGTAAACTTTACCTATCCATTCAAACAGCGAGTTGGAAGGGTAGGAGGGGGAAATCTGGAACGTGGGCATTCCGCCGAAAAGTGAATTGGTCCAGCGGGTAGTTTCACCGGTAGCTTCGGCAAATGCGCGAGCCTCTTCACCGTTGGCAATACCTTGTTGCACATCGTGTTGCTGCAACGTGTTGCCGTCAATAGTGTCAGGGTAAAAGAANGCAAGCGAGATAATCGCCATTACTGCAATTGATACGATTGTACCCCACACTTGTGGGCGATACAGCATTTCTTTGAAGTCTATTTTCATTGCTATTTTAATACTTTTCAGTGATGGGGCTGACTGTTGTCAGGTATGTTTATCCGGTCAGTTAAGGCAAAGTTAGTAAAATAGTAATGTTCAGGCAAGAAATAGCGATTTTTCCTTCCCTGAATTAAGATTTGAAAACTGCATGAGGCGGTCAAAAACCTCGCCTTATTACGTTTTCAGAACTGAAAGAGTTAAAAACCAGCAATGTTAATAACTTTTGACTATATTTCGGTAATTTGCAGTGGTAAATTCACGGAAAAATTTTGTAATTTTACACCTATATTCGGTAGATAGTAATCTGCTGTAAAAATCTATTGACAATCAGATAATTAAGAAGAGGATAAATTCTCAGATATTACATTGCAAGCTATGGAAGAACCCGTTTACCACATACCGGCATTGCTGCCTGAGGTGCTTGATATGCTCGACATCAAGCCCCGTGGCGTTTATGTTGACGTCACCTTCGGTGGTGGCGGTCACTCGCGTGCTATAATGGAAAAGCTTGATGCTGAGGGTCATCTCTATTCTTTCGATCAGGATAAGGATGCTGTTGAACGTGCCTTTACTGACTCCCGGTTNACAATCGTGCGCGGTAACTTCCGATACCTGCGCAATTTCCTTCGCTACTACAAGGTTGACAGTATTGACGGGTTGCTTGCTGACCTTGGCGTGTCGTTCCACCACTTTGATGATCCTGAACGTGGATTCTCGTTCCGCTGGAACGGGAGACTCGATATGCGCATGAATCGCGAGTCATCACTTGATGCAGTCAAGGTGCTTAACGAATATTCCGAGGAACAGCTTAGCGATATTTTCTATCTCTATGGCGAGCTGAAAAATGCGCGCCGTATTGCCCATGCAATAGTCTCTGCCCGTGACGCTGCCCGTATCGAGAGTGTTGAAAATCTTCGGGCTGTCATCGCTCCGTTCATTAATCCCAAGCAGGAGAAGAAGGAGCTTGCTCAGATTTTCCAGGCATTGCGCATCGAGGTCAATCACGAGATAGACGCTCTAAAGGCAATGCTCACTCAGGCACTCGAGGCCTTGAAACCGGGTGGCCGTCTGGCTGTCATCACTTATCATTCACTCGAAGACCGCCTCGTGAAGAATTTCATGAAGACCGGTAATCTCGAGGGCAAGGCTGAGAAGGATTTTTACGGCCGTTCACTCTCGCCGATGAAACTTGTCACCTCAAAACCAATCGTTCCCACTGACGAGGAGGTAGAACTTAATCCTCGTTCAAGAAGCGCTAAGCTACGCGTGGCTGAAAAACTCTAAACCTATGTCTAAGGAAGCAAAAATCACACAAAAAAAGAAACTCACCACCATGGGACTGTTGAAGGGGGTGCTGAGAGGGCGATTTATCTCAACCGACTTCTTCTCACGCCACTGGATAACAGTTGCATTGCTCGTGCTCATGTTCATGTGGTATATCACCAACAAGTATGAGTGCCAGACGAGCATGGAAACCATTCAGACACTTGAGAAACAACTCGAAATAGTGAAGACCGAACGCGTGAGAGAGCAGAGTCTCTACATGAGCCGCATCAGGGAAAGTTCCATGGGGCAGCTCGTGCGCCGTCATCGTCTTGACCTCAGCGTTCAGGAAACCCCTCCTTACAAACTTAAATACAACAGCCAGCTATGAATGAACGTATGCTCATTATCCTGAGATACGTTCTTATCTCAGTAGGAATCCTCGTAGTGTCAGGTGTAATCATCTATAAGATGGTAGATACCACCGTCGTGCATGCTAAAGACTGGAACGCTCTCGCAATGAAGGAACTTTCACGCAAGACGGTAATCAAGCCGGTGCGTGGTAACATTCTCGATGCCCGCGGACGCGTGCTCGCCACTAATCTGCGCTACTACACAATGCGTATTGACTTCACCAGCGAACAGTTCCGCACGGTTGACTATCTCAATGCACTTCCTGAATTGTGTGACTCTCTCGCTAAATACTACAAGCAGCGCACACGTTCAGAGTGGGAGGAATATATGCGCCGCCCTCTGGAAATCAAGAAGGATCAGTCCATTCCTGAAAAGCGTCGTCATGCAACTCTCAATTCATGGCCCTTGTTACGCAAGCAGGAGTACACGGAAGTTGAACGTGTCAAAAAGTTCCCCTTCTTTAAGATAGGCCAGTCAGCCAAGACCGGTCTTGTTGTTGAGCCGGTTATTGAACGTAGTAAACCATACGGTGATCTTGCCCGCCAGTCTATAGGTCTTGTGGGAGAGAACGAGAAGGGTGAAAAACGAGGTAAATCAGGCCTCGAAGGTGCGCTTGATTCGCTCCTGTATGGTGTCCCCGGCGTCGCCAAGAAAGTTCCGGTGACCCGTCATATAACTAACTGGACTGATACAGCTGCTATTCCCGGTTATCATGTTGTAACCACTATCGATATTGACATTCAGGATATTGTCGAGACTGAGCTTCTGCGCATCCTCGATACCTGTGATGCTGACTGGGGTACAGCTGTATTGATGGATGTAAAAACCGGTGATATCAAGGCTATCTCCAATCTTGAGAAACGTCATGGCCGCTACGTTGAAGGTCTCAATCACGCCGTGCGTCCTTATGAGCCCGGTTCAGTTATCAAGCCCATCTCAATGATGATTGCTCTTGAGGACGGCCTCGTGAAAAATATTAACGAGATGATTCCCACCGGGGGAGCCTGGGCTTATCTCGGAAAGAATCCCATCAAGGACTCTCACGCTCACAGCGCCGTTGCGGTCAAGGATGTAATCTGTTACTCCTCTAATATCGCTACAGCCAAGATCATCCTGCGTGGTTTCGAGAATAACCCGGCCGGCTTTGTTGACCGCCTTGAATCCATTGGTTTTCTTGACCCCCTGGGAGTAGGAATCCATGGAGAACAGGCCCCGTATCTCAACCGTCATCCCAAGAAGATTGACCTTTCCCGCATGGCTTACGGTTACACTACCATGCTCCCCCCGCTTCACACGCTGTCAATCTACAATGCGATAGCCAACGACGGTAAATACGTTCGTCCCCGTCTGTACTCTAAGCTCATAGGTCAGGACACCATCATCGATATTCCCGTAAGCTACATTCGTGAGAGTATCTGTTCTCCAAAGAATGCTGCCATTCTCCGCGACATGATCCGTGACGTGGTGTGGAAGGATGGAGGCACCGGACGTCTTGTTCGCTCTAAAAAAGTTGAGATTGCCGGCAAGACAGGTACCTGTTACATGGTGGAGGGCCGCGGTTATAATACTTCCAAGAAACGTCTCGCGTTTGCCGGGTTCTTCCCCTTCGACAAGCCAAAGTATTCCTGCATTGTACTTACAGCCAATCCCAAGCGTAACATGAGAGGTGCGGCAAGTACCAGCGGGCAGGTGATGAAAAACATTGCCCTCAAGCTCCATGCCCGTGGCTTGCTTGACAACTCGGGTGACTTTAAGGCTGAAACACATCCTGATTCTCATCCCGTGCTTTATGCCTCTACTTCTCAGTCTCCTTATCAGGCCATTGCTAACGCTACATCGCTGTCAGGTGCCCGACGCGGAACCACACCGCTTGCTTCCGAGCATGGAAAGGTACCCTCAGTAACAGGTCTTGGATTACGTGAGGCCGTAAATCGTCTTGAAACCTCAGGCTATAACGTGACTGTTCACGGAACGGGCTACGTAACCCGTCAGCTCCCGCAGGCAGGCGAGGAGCACAGCGAGGGTGACAATGTAACGATTTATCTCTCGCAGGATACATAAATAATATAGAACAACAAGTATAAACATCACATCATTATATCATCATGAAGTCTCTTTCAACCCTCATTCAGTGTCTCGAGAAGCCACTCGTAACAGGTCCCATCAACCGTCCTGTAGCTACTGTAACTATGGACTCGCGCCAGTGTGGTCAGGATGCTCTGTTTGTAGCCGTAAGGGGTACCAATGTTGACGGTCATTCATTCATCCCGTCCCTTTCAGGCCGTGGCGTGGCAGCTGTAGTGTGTGAAGAGATTCCGGCTGATCATGATCCCGAGATTACCTTTATTCAGGTTCCGAATACTTCTCACGCTCTGGGTCGCCTGGCTTCAGAATGGTATGACAATCCGTCGTCCAAGCTTAGGCTCGTGGGGGTTACCGGCACTAACGGCAAGACAACCACAGCTACCCTTATATATGAAATGGCGCGCCTCATGGGTCACAAGGCCGGCTTGCTCTCAACTGTTGTCAACTATATCGATGACAAGGCTGTTGCGGCTACCCAGACGACACCTGACGCTCTCACCATCAACCGCCTTCTCCATGAAATGGTAGAGGCCGGTTGTACTTATGCAGCCATGGAAGTCAGTTCTCACGCGGCTCACCAGCAGCGTATTGCCGGATTGACTTTCGCCGGTGGTATTTTCACCAACCTTACTCGTGATCACCTTGACTATCACCGCACATTTGCTGAATATCTCAAGGCTAAGAAGATATTCTTCGATAATCTCCCCGAAACAGCATGGGCACTGACCAACGGTGACGAGAGCCACGGTGAAGTGATGTTGCAGAACACCCGCGCTAAAAAGTATAACTACTCTCTGCGTCAAGTCGCTGACTTCATGGGCCGCATTATTGAGAATCGTCTTGACGGCATGCTTCTTTCACTTAATGATGTTGAGATCGAAACTCAGTTCACCGGTCGCTTCAACGCTTACAACCTTACTGCGGTATACGGTGCCTCAAGCCTCCTGGGCTGGAACAATATGGATATCCTCGTGGCAATGAGTCGCCTTGTGCCTGTGGCAGGTCGTTTCCAGACGTTCCGTTCTTCTGCAAAAGG
Organism: Bacteroidales bacterium; assembly: GCA_014800105.1. Classification (GTDB taxonomy): domain Bacteria; phylum Bacteroidota; class Bacteroidia; order Bacteroidales; family Muribaculaceae; genus JAAVFS01. Next base: position 22,284 of record JAAVGQ010000074.1, read on the forward strand.
ATATACCGCAATCGTTGACTATGCCCATACTCCCGACGCTGTTGTTAACGTTCTCACTGCCATTAAGGATGTTACGAATGGTAATGGAAAAATAATCACCGTCGTAGGTGCGGGTGGTAACCGCGATAAAGGCAAGCGTCCCATCATGGCCGCTGAGGCTGCCCGCCTGAGTGACCGTGTAATCCTCACCAGCGATAATCCCCGATTTGAGGAGCCGGGAGACATTCTTGCTGACATGCAGGAAGGCCTTGATGCCGAAGCCCGCACACGTACCCTCTCTATTGTTGACCGCAAGGAAGCTATCCGCACTGCTGCTGCGCTCGCCGGTGAGGGTGACGTAATCCTTATTGCCGGCAAGGGTCACGAGGACTATCAGGAGATCAAGGGCGTCAAGCATCACTTTGATGACCGCGAGGTGGTTCGTGAAATCATTGCCGGCGAATAAATCTGATGATCCAGTTTTTGAAATTCCGATAAAGACAAACCATATCTTCACAGTAGAATGCTTTACTCATTATTCAACTATTTACAGGAACTTGATATCCCGGGCCTGAGATTGATAAACTATATCACTTTCAGGTCAGGCATGGCTTTCATTCTTGCGCTTATCATCTCAACCGTCATAGGACAGCGCATCATCAGCCGACTGCAGCTTATGCAAATTGGCGAGATCGTGCGCAATCTGGGCCTTGAGGGGCAGATGTCTAAGAAAGGAACCCCCACCATGGGAGGAATCATCATCATTATCTCGATTCTTGCACCATGCCTGCTTATAGGTAATCTCACCAATGTCTACATGATCTTGATGATTATCTCGACAATGTGGCTGGGTACACTCGGGTTTCTCGATGACTACCTGAAAATCAAGCGACATGATAAGGATGGCCTCAAAGGCAAGTTCAAAATAGTGGGCCAGGTGGGTCTCGGACTCATCGTAGGAGTGACAATGTGGGCAAGCCCTGATATCGTAATACGTGAAAATCACGAGGTTGACACAGTGGGTCCTGACGGAACCGTAACTGAAATCATCTACGAAGAGAACGATATAAAAGCGCCACAGACCACCATCCCCTTTGTGAAAGATAACAACTTGAAATACTCATGGCTGACGGGGTGGGCCGGGGATTATACCGAGACCGCCGGTTGGATTCTCTTTATCCTGGTAACGATATTCATTATTACCGCTACCTCCAACGGAGCCAACCTTACCGACGGCCTTGACGGCCTTGCAACGGGAACCTCGGCTATAATAGGTGTGGCACTCGCTATAATGGCATATTTGGGAGCGAATATAATCTATTCATCCTACCTGAATATCATGTACATTCCCGGTAGTGAAGAGCTGGTGGTGTACATGAGCGCATTCATCGGTGCGCTAATCGGTTTCCTATGGTACAATGCTTATCCTGCCCAGGTATTCATGGGTGATACCGGCAGCCTCACTATAGGTGGCATTATCGCGGTGTTTGCAATCCTTATCCGCAAGGAGTTGCTTCTCCCCATTCTCTGTGCGATATTCTACATTGAGGACCTCTCGGTAATCCTTCAGGTGGCCTATTTCAAGTGGACTAAAAAACATACAGGCACGGGTCGCCGCATATTCAAGATGACCCCCCTTCATCATCATTTCCAGAAACAAGGTAACAACGGTATCGACGCTCTGTGGCAGAAACCCCTCGCTGCGATACCTGAAAGCAAAATTGTGGTTCGTTTCTGGATTATAGGCATTATACTTGCCGCTCTTACATTTGTAACATTAAAGATTAGATAATGAAAAGATTAGTAGTCTTAGGCGGAGGCGAAAGCGGTGTAGGTGCCGCTATCCTCGGTAAGGTAAAGGGTATGGATGTGTTCCTCAGCGACTTCGGTACCATCAGCGAGCATTACCGTGCTATGCTTGACGAGGAGGGAATCGCCTGGGAAGACGGTAAGCATACTCCCGAACTCATACTTAACGCTGACGAAGTAGTCAAGAGTCCCGGTATCCCTCCCACAGCACCCCTCGTGAAGGCGCTCGTGGAGAAGGGTATTCCTGTTATCTCGGAAATTGAGTTTGCCGGACGTTATACTGATGCCAAGATGGTGTGTATCACCGGTAGTAACGGTAAGACAACCACCACGCTGCTCACATATCACATCCTCCAGGAGGCTGGACTTAATGTGGGTCTCGCCGGAAACGTGGGCAAATCACTCGCATTGCAGGTCGCACGCGAGCAGCATGACGTGTATGTTATCGAGTTGTCAAGTTTTCAGCTTGAGAACATGTACAGGTTCAAGGCCAATATAGCCGTGATAATGAATATCACTCCTGACCACCTCGACCGTTACGACCACGAGATGCAGAATTATATCAACGCCAAGTTCCGCATTCTCCAGAACCTCACTCCCTGCGATGCGTTCATCTACTGGCAAGACGATCCCGTCATACGCCGTCAGCTCGAGCAGGTGACCACTGAGGCTCGCATGTTCCCCTTCGCTGAATATAAGGAAGAGAACACCGCGGCTTATCTTGATGCTGAGGACCGCCTGTTTATGAACACTCCGTCAACAAGCCTTGTGATGCCACGTGCCGACCTTGCTCTCAGCGGCCTTCACAATCTGTTCAACTCCATGGCTGCCGGCCTTTCAGCTTGTCTACTTGATATCAAGAAAGATGATATACGCAAGGCTCTCGGTAATTTCCAGGGCGTTGAACACCGCCTTGAACCGGTCGTAACCATTGACGGCGTGCGTTATATCAATGACTCCAAGGCTACGAATGTCAATTCATGCTGGTATGCCCTCGAATCGATGCCGTCATCAGGCGTCATCCTGATTCTTGGCGGCAAGGATAAGGGCAACGATTACACTGAAATTCTTCCCCTTGTCAAGAGCAAGGTAAAAGCTATTGTTGCGATGGGCAAGGATAACAGTAAAATCGTGGAATTTTTTGGTCCTCACGTGCCTGTGCTCCATGACACCCATTCGCTTGCCGAGGCTGTTGAAACATGTGCCCGTGAAGCCAAGGAAGGTGATACCGTGCTCCTTTCTCCCTGTTGCGCAAGCTTCGACCTCTTCTCATCCTACGAGGATCGCGGCCGCCAGTTCAAAAATGCTGTTTTAGAATTAAACAACAAGAAATGATAGACGAGTCAAGAAATATTCCACCCATTCCGATTGATATTCCCGAGACTCCCGAGGAGCCCAAGGAACCCCAAAAAAAATTAAAAAAGGGTGCCACTGATACACTTGAGCATATATCTACGCCCCAGAAGAGCGACAAATATATCTGGGCTGTTTATATCACTCTGTGTGTTATCTCCATTATCGAGCAGTATAGTGCATCATCTCGTGAGATTGCAGCCAGCAATGTCATGGCGCCCATCCTGCGTCACATAGCAATGCTTGGCATGGGTGCGGTTGTTACCGTGCTCATTTCCCGCGTTCCTTACCGCTGGTTCATTCCCTTGACGCCTATATTTGTTGCGATAGCGACGCTGGCAATGATTTATGTGCTCTTCAAGGGTCAGATTATCAACGGTGCGCGTCGTTCGTTCAACCTCGTGGGGATACAGATACAGCCGGCCGAGCTCATAAAACTATCCTCGGTATTGATTATAGCGTTCATAATGTCGCGAGGTAGGGCTATTACTAATGGCAAGGTCACGATGTGTGCCGGTATAGTACTGTTTTTCGGTGGGTTGCTATTCTCCCAGGGTCTCACTAATACCATCCTCATGATGTGTATCAGTATGTCGATGATGCTTATAGGCGGTATCAAGTGGAAACAGTTCTTAATAGTAATACTGGTTTATGGCATTGCCGGTGCAGGTGGCTTCGTTCTCAAGTCAATGACCGCGATGGATGAACGCACCCAGCAACAAATTACCGAGACGGGTCGTGATGCCGATGGTAACGAGAAAACACTGAACCGCTCCGGTCTGTGGAAAGCCCGTATGAAACGCTACCTGGAAGGAGACTCAATTCCCAAGTATCAACAGCCTATCACCGACATGAACCGCCAGGAAATGCACGCTTACATGGCTCAGGCTAATGGCGGAATCTTTGGCGTGATGCCCGGCAACTCCCGCGAGACTGCCCGCTTGCCACTTGCCAATATTGACTTCGTGTACTCAATCGTCATTGAGGACCTTGGTCTCGTGGGAGGTCTGTTCCTACTCATTGTGTATCTTTCATTGTTGGGACGAGCGGCAGCGATTGCCATGGGGTGTCGTCGCGTTTTCCCCGCGCTTCTGGTTCTCGGTATGGCCCTGTACATTGTCCTGCAGGCTATATGTCACATGGCTATTGTTACGGGAGCCGGACCGGTATCGGGCCAGCCTCTCCCCATGATTTCCAAGGGTGGTACATCAATTCTCGCCACCTCGCTTGCGTTTGGTATTATGCTTTCAGTGAGCCGTTATGCCACTAATAGAAGAGCTAAGAAACAGGATGTCGTTGCTGAAGGTGAAGAACTTCCTGACGATATGCAGACTCTTAATCCTACATTCCTTAACAAAAAATGAAAACTCCCAGAATACTCATAAGCGGCGGTGGCACCGGTGGCCATATTTTCCCCGCACTCTCTATAGCCGAGGCTGTTAAACGACGTCATCCCGGTGCCGAGATACTCTTCGTTGGTGCCGAGGGTCGCATGGAGATGCAACGTGTTCCCGCAGCGGGCTACGAAATCATCGGACTCCCGGTGAGCGGCTTTGACCGTAAGCGTCCCTGGAAGAATATACGTGTTCTTTACCGCCTGTGGAAAAGTATGCGTCGTGCCCGCAAGGTCGTTCGTGAATTCAAGCCTGATATTGCCATTGGCGTGGGCGGTTATGCCAGCGGCCCCACCCTTAAGGCAGCGCAAAAAGCCGGCGTTCCCACGTTGCTCCAGGAGCAGAACTCTTATGCCGGAGTTACCAACAAGCTACTGGCTCAGAAGGCTAAGGCTATTTGTGTAGCTTATGACGGCATGGAGAAATTCTTCCCTGCCGAGGTTATTGTTAAAACCGGTAACCCGGTGCGGGCAAATATTGTAAATTCTTCAGTAAGCAAGGAGGAGGCAAAGAAAAAACTTGGATTCGACCCCGGGAAGCCACTCGTGGCAATTGTGGGCGGCAGTCTTGGTGCTCGTACTCTTAACCGAGTGATGGCCGACTCTTTACAGCGTTTTGTTGATAAGGAGGTATCAGTCCTTTGGCAATGCGGTAAGTATTACGCCAAGGAATACGTGCCCATGGGTGAAGGAAAGCAGGATGTTGTAGTAACGGATTTTATCAAGGATATGGATCTTGTTTACCGCGCGGCTGACGTGATTGTTTCGCGTGCCGGAGCCGGTACTATTTCAGAACTCCAGATTGCCGGAGTTCCTGTTATTCTCGTTCCGTCACCCAACGTCGCTGAGGATCATCAGCGCCACAATGCCGAGGCGCTCGTTGCCACAGGTTCGGCCGTGATGGTGCTTGATGCTGATGCCATTAACTCTCTTCCTGTCGAGATTATGTACCTTCTTGAAGATGAACCACGTCGCGAGGCACTTGCAACAAATATCAAGAAAATGGCCCTCCCGGGAGCATCTGATACTATTGCCGGCATCATTGATGATATAATCAATAAAAAGTGAATTTAGTGTTATGAAACAGGTATATTTCGTAGGTATAGGTGGTATAGGCATGGCGGCACTTGCCCGCTATTTCATGGCTCAGGGGTACCCCGTTGCAGGATATGACCGCACGCCCTCTGCTCTCACTTCATCACTGATAGAGGAGGGCGCTCAGGTTACTTTTACTGACANNGTGGACGANATTCNCTCGCTGTTTACTGACAAGGCTGAAACTCTCGTCGTNTACACTCCTGCAATTCCTCATGACAATAAAATCCTGTCATTCTTCAGGGACGGNGGATTTGACCTCCACAAGCGNTCCGAGGTACTTGGATTGATTACCCGTTCTTCACGCGGCATCTGCTTCGCCGGTACCCACGGCAAGACTACAACCTCATCAATGGCTGCTCATGTCCTCCACACTTGCAGCGTGGGATGTAACGCATTCCTGGGCGGAATACTGAGGAATTACAACAGTAACCTGCTGCTCTCCGANACGTCGCCTTACAGCGTGATTGAAGCNGACGAATATGACCGTTCGTTCCACCGCCTGTCACCCTACATCGCAGTCATTACCGCGACTGACCCTGACCATCTTGATATCTATGGAACCGAGGAGGCTTATCTTGAAGGTTTTGCCCATTTTACCGAGCTAATCCAGCCCGGCGGTGCCCTCGTCATCCACGAGGGACTTAAGCTCATTCCACGCCCTCCCAAGGGTGTGAAGGTCTATACCTATTCACGCGATAAGGGTGATTTCCATGCANGTAACATCGTGCGCGGGAACGGCACTATCAAGTTTGATTTCGTGGGTCCTGACTGCGAGATTAAAGATATTGAACTGGGCGTACCTGTCGAGATAAATATCGAGAATGCCATTGCCTCGCTGGCAGCATGTTATCTCACCGGTGATCTGGAACCTGACAAGGCTCGCGAAGCGATGAGAAGCTTCATGGGCCCAAAGCGTCGGTTTGAGTTCCGCCTTAAGGAAGATTTCCCCGGCGGGAAAGTGATTATTGATGATTATGCTCATCATCCTGACGAGTTGAAAGCTTCAATCCAGTCGGTAAAAGCACTCTATCCTGACCGCAAACTTACCGTTGCATTCCAGCCCCATCTCTATACCCGCACGCGGGATTTCGCCCCGGAATTTGCCGAGGCACTCTCGCACGCTGANGAGGTTGTCCTGCTTGATATCTATCCCGCACGAGAGGAACCGATTCCCGGCGTAACCTCGGCCATAATCTTTGATAAAATAAATTTGCCTCGCAAGGTAATGATTTTCAAAGAAAACTTGGTAGAAACAATGAAAAATCTTAATTTTGAGGTATTGTTGACTGCCGGAGCCGGAGATATCGAGCTTGAACTCCCCGCTTTGGTAGCCGAATTTGGTACTAAAAAGAAAGATANTCAATCGTAACTTGCTGATATGTTGTCAAAAGCAAACATAATTCGTTGTATCCTGTCATTACTCCTGGCGGGTTACCTTGTGTTTGCTCTNATCATAAGCCAGCAGTGGGCTGCCAAGGCAACTGCTCCGGTTACCGCTCCGGTTAAAATCCTNATTGAGGATGTTGACTCCACCGGTTTTGTTACCCGTCANGAGGTNACNGANATGATTAAGGATTATTTCAATGGTTCAGACGGCGGNGCCATTGTACCCTCGCAGGTTGACTTGCTGGGTATNGANCACCTGCTGAACGGTGTTGACAACATTGAGTATGCCCGCTGNACGCGCCGAGCTGATGACCGCATGTGGATTGAAGTTACCCCCATGCGACCCATCGCCCGAGTGTTTGACGGCAATGATTCATACTATATCAANCGCGATGGAAAGCGCCTCACCGCCTCGTTGCGTTACCGCTGTGACGTCCCGGTGATACAACTTTCTCCCGGGTATAATGGTTCTTTACTTGACTTGGTTCCTCTCATNGACTACGTGAAACAGTCACCCGTGAGAAACGAACTTGTTACTGCCTACTCAGTGGCTCCCAACGGTGACATGATACTCATTCCCCCGTTCCGTGGCCACGTGATTAACTTCGGNGACCCGCAGAAGGACATCCCCAACAAGTTTGACCGTCTGCTCACGATGTATCGCGACGTCGTTCCCGTCAAGGGATGGGACTTCTACGATACCTTGTCAGTTAAGTTCCGCGGCCAGGTTGTCGCCACCCGTCGCAAGCCACGCCAGCGTGATCCGCTCCTGGTTCTTGATCCTGACGGCGATGCAAGCGATGCACCTGACCTGTCGTCAATGACCGTTGAACCATGAAATAGCTTAGAAGAAAAATAAACCGTTTATGGATAAAAAATATATTGTAGCATTTGAGATAGGAAGTTCGGGCGTCAAAGGTGCAATAGGCACTGTGAACCCCGACGTGCCCGGCCGAGTTGATATTCTGGCTGTCGAGACTGAACCGCTTGTAGATAAAATTCGCTATGGATGCGTGGAGAACCCCGGCGAGGTAGCCAGCTGTGTAACCTCCATTTGCCACAAGTTGCAGAGCGTTCCCGGCGTTTCTCCCCGCCTNATCAAGGAAGCCTACGTGGGTATCAGCGGTCGTTCACTCGTTGCCGTGCGTCGCGAGGTTGAACGCGATTTCCATGCTGAAATCGAGATTACCCGCCGTGTTATCGACGAGCTGATGGAGAAAGCTTCGGCCCGCCCGTTTGCTGACCGTGAGGTAGTAGCCGTTACTCCCGGTACATTCTACATCGACACTCAAGTGCAGCCTGACCCTGTGGGAATGTTCGGTCACTCGCTCGCTGCAAGCGTTAATCTCGTAGTGTGCAAGCCCAAGATTCGCAACAATATCAAGCGCGTTTTCCATGAACGTTGCGCTCTCAATATCGCTGACTACATTGTTACCCCGCTCGCACTGGGCCGNCAGGTNCTCACTGTTGAGGAACGCCGCCTGGGTGTGATGCTTGTTGACTGCGGTGCTGAAACCACTACTGTTTCAATCTACAGCAACGGNGCTCTCATATACCTCGTGACCATACCTATGGGTTCACGCAATATCACTCGCGATATCACTTCACTCAGCTGTCTCCCCGAGCGTGCTGAAGAAATCAAGAAGGCAATAGGTAACGCTATGCCTCCTGCTGGAGAACCTTCTTCACTCGTTACCGAAGGTCTTGAAAACAGTGAAATAAACAAGATTGTAGTTGCCCGCGCTGACGAGATCATTTCAAATATCCTTGAACAGATTACATACGCCCAGCTTAAACCCAACCAGATTCCTGCCGGAATCGTTGTNACCGGTGGNGGTTCTCAGCTGAGAGGTTTCAATGATCTCCTTGCTCAGCGCTCTCACATGAAGGTGAGACAGGCGGCTCTCGGTACCGGNGTCAATATCGTAGGAACNGGATTTAATCCGGCTAANGCTCTTGACGTTATCTCAATTATCGCTGAGGCAGCTCATGATCATCCCGTTGACTGCACGGTAGTTCCNCCTTCATTCATCGAGGAGAAAACAGCNGAGTCAACACCAGCTTCTNCCGCAGCTCCCGGCACTAAGCCTGGTAAGGATTCAGTTCCTGCAAATTCAGGAATCCACGACGGTTCAAGCGANCGNATCAATCCCTACATGGATGAGGGCGATGACGATGCAATCCTTCGTGATGACGAGTTTGATCTTAAGGACAAGAAGAAAGCCGTTAAATCCAAGGAAGTTAACAAGCCTGAACCCTCTCAAGCCAAGCCCGGCAAGCAGAAATCTTCAAGTTGGTGGAACAGCCTCCGCAACAAGATGGGTGAAATGCTNAANGAGAACGACGAGTTTGANGAATAAGTAATTAAAGTAACATAATCNTAGATAGTTATGACTGATCAGGAATTCAACGATCTGACTATGGGTGACCAGTATGGCGTGCCCGAAAAGTCTAATCGCAACATCATAATGGCCGTTGGNGTGGGTGGCGGCGGTAGCAACGCCGTTCGTCACATGTACGAGCAGAAAATTGAGGGCGTTTCTTTCGCTATCACTAATACTGACCGCCAGGCTCTTATCAACTCACCCGTACCTAANCGCGTGCTCATTGGCTCGGGTNTGGGTGCAGGTGGTAAGGAATCAGTAGCCCGNGAGGCCGCTGAAGAGAGCGCTGATGCNATACGCGCCCTCTTCAACGACGATATCCGCATGGTATTTATCACCGCCGGCATGGGTGGAGGTACAGGNACCGGTGCNGGTCCCGTTGTNGCNCGTATTGCNCGTGAAAAGGGCCTNCTNACCATNGGNATTGTTACTATCCCGTTCATGTTTGAGGGCCAGAGCAAGATTCTGAAGGCGCTTGATGGTGCTGACGAGATGGGAAAATATGTTGACGCGTTGCTCATGATCAATAACCAGCGTCTTAGTGAAATTTATCCCGACCTTAACCTCCTGAATGCTTTTGAACGCGCNGATGATACCCTGTCAATCGCAGCCCGTTCAATCTCAGATATNATTACTATCGAGGGTAAGATTAACCGAGACTTCAACGACGTTAATTCAACCCTGAAGGATGGCGGTACAGCTATCATTTCAACCGGTTATGGCGAGGGAGAACACCGCGTTACCAAGGCTATCGATGATGCTCTCCATTCACCNCTCCTCAAGAATACTGATATTTATGGGTCTAAACGTCTTCTNTTNGTAATCTACTTCTCTCCTGAAGCTGAAAACGAATTNAAGATGTCAGAAAGTGATGAGCTCACGGCCTTTACCTCAAGCATCGACTCGGGTGTTGAAATCATCTGGGGTGTATATCCTGACTCTTCTCTTGGTGAAAAAGTAAAGATTACAATCCTTGCTTCNGGTTTCGAGGCAACCATTAAGAANGATTTNGAGCAACGTCCGCCCAAAGTTGAANACAATGAAGGTGCTAAGCCCGGTAATCTCGAGCCNATTACTCCTGATTCCCGTGGTAAGGAAAAGTCACCCATCAGTTCTAACGACACTGAGGATAAGAACAAACGTCTTCAGGAGCTGTATGGCAAAGAGATGGTTGAAAGTAGCATGCGAGAAAAAATACGTCGTCGCCAGGTAATCCTTCGTCCTGATCAGTTTGACGATGACGCTGTTATCAGCGCTCTTGAAAAGTCGGTCGCTTATAATCGTGAACGCTCTGCCGTTGATGCAATCTTGTCAATCAAATCTAATGCTCCGGCTGCTAACCTTACACCGGCTACTCCCGTTGCTGACAACAAGGACGGCAATTCAAACACGAAAATTAACTTCATGGATTAATATCCCGTGAAACGTTTAATGCATATAATAGTGCTGATGCTGGTAGTAACCTCTATCAGCACTATTTTTGCGCGCGATAACGGGCAATCAGGCAAGAAATATCGAGTTGCCGGCATCGCCTTTTATAATCTNGAAAACCTGTTTGACACCATCAACAATAACGGTANATATGATCTCGAATTTACTCCTGATGGTGNTCGCAAATGGAATACGGTCAAGTACCGTTCCAAGATTTCAAACATGGCTCGTGTTTTCACTTCGATGCCTACTGCTACGACACCTTTTGGCCCCGCAGTAATCGGTGTTTCAGAGGTTGAAAATATCACTGTATTGAATGATCTCGTTGCTGAGGTTGACAAGCAACTGGTTGAATCGGGACACCGTCCCTGGAACCTTCAAATCGTTCATCACGATTCTCCTGATCGTCGTGGAATTGATGTTGGGTTTCTTTATAATCCCGCTCAGTTCACATATCTTTCTCATGAGATTTATCCCTTGAAAATTGTCGGCCAGGATAACTTAAGAACCAGGGATCAGCTGTGTGTCACCGGTCTTATCGCAGGCGATACAATCAGTGTCATTGTCAATCACTGGCCATCACGGTTGGGCGGACAGGAGCAATCCTCACCCTTACGTGAGGCAGCTGCTCAGCTCTGCAAGGACATTGCAACTGGCATTTGGAAATCTCATCCCCAGCGCGGTGTTATTATCATGGGTGACCTTAATGATGACCCTCAGGATACTTCGTGCGCCAAGGTTTTAGGGGCTCGAAAAAAGCCCGATTCTGTAATTCCCCACGGCTTTTATAACCCCTTCTGGTCAGTTCTCGATAAGGGGGTAGGAACGCTTGCCTATAATGGATCCTGGAACCTGTTTGACCAGATAATCGTATCAGGCACGCTTCTTGAAAGAAATAATCCTGCCGGTTTATTCTATAAATCCTGCCGGGTATTGAATTTCAATTTCCTGAGAGTACAGGATGGTGACCGGCAAGGAGGCCCGCTACGCACATACTCGGGTGGCATTTTCCTTAACGGTTACAGCGACCATTTCCCCACTGAAATTTTCCTTGTTAAAGAGCGAAAGAATGACTGAATACACAAAAGAAATAACTGCCCTGTATCTATTCCCTGTGCCCCTCAGTGC
>JAAVGQ010000020.1 GCA_014800105.1 Bacteroidales bacterium
TGCAATATCCCAGTCGTTTATGTCCGCGGGAAATAGACCATGAATTAGGCTCGAGCCCCACGCGTACAGCTTCCTCCCGGGCAATAGGGAGCAGGATGTTGGGAGCCATTTGATTGGCCGCATGGGTCATGAGGCGGCTTATGATTGCAATAACGTTGTCGCTGTCAAAGTCGAGCTGTGAGCCGACTGATATTACCGGCTCGGCGTAAGTGCCCGTCAGATGTACTTGGCGAGGATTTAGTGACTGGCGGCCGAAACGGAAACGTATGCCGTCAAACTCCATAATCTGTCCGTCGTGAAATGCCACCTTGGGCTTGTGGGCTTCAATGCGGTCTTTCATCGACAGGACAGCCTCAACGGCGCGTCGGGTAGGGGTGCCGGGCGGGACAACCACTTCAACCGTGCCGTTTTTCCATCGGGCTGATATGTGCCTGCTTGAAGAGTGGACATTGAACTTTACGACCGTATCATTCCACTCGGAGAGGCGCAGTTTCATGCCCGGTAGCACTATGGGGCTGACTTCGTTCATAGGCCCCACATGAGTTTTGTGCGAAGCGTGTCGGTGAACGTGTGGTCAGGTCGCTGAATCACCAGGGTCTTGAACGGAGCTTTCTCTATCGTTACAGTGGTGTCAGCCGGCATCTCGATGCTGTTGCCGTCAAGGCTCACGAGATAGTGGGGTGCACGGCAGCGCGTCGAGATTTCAATGCGTGAGGAGTCGCTGATTACCAGCGGACGCATCGTGAGCGAGTGAGCGGCAATGGGGGAGATAATCATCACCCCGGCGGTGGGCTCAACGATGGGACCGCCCACTGACAGGTTGTAGCCTGTACTTCCCGTGGGGGTTGAAACAATAAGNCCGTCAGCCTTATAATGAGCCGGCTCGCCGTTGTTGATTGAGACGCTGCAGGTTATCATCGAAGCGTCCTGAGATTTCATCAACGCGACCTCGTTGAGGGCGAAATGGCGCATTGTAGNTTCAAATGCCGGCGAGGTGACCATGAGCAGGGCGCGCTTCTCGATGATGTAGTTGCCGTTGAGAAGCAACTCAATCATGTAGTTGATGTCATCGAAACTGAAAGCAGCGAGATAACCGAGGTGCCCGGTGTTGATGCCCACGATGGGAATGTGGCGCTCGCCAATCCATCGGGCAGTTTTCAGGAACGTGCCGTCACCACCGAGGCTTATCGCAACGTCAGCATCCACGGGCTCGTCACCTATTACCTTGGCAACNGGGAGGTCGCCGGGAACTTCTGAACGCAAGTGCCTGTAGAGTTTTGAATGCATGACGATTTCCACCCCGCTGTCAGCGAGGGTTNTCAGCATCCTTATGATGCGGGTGATAAATTCACCCTGGCGGCGACTGCCGTAGATGGCTATTTTCATGACCGGGAGTCTATATCGANAGTNTAAATATCNAGTAAGTNAAGNAGNTCGGCTGCTCTTGCTCGAGATTCTTCCTCCTCCTCGTTGATGAAATCAACGGGAGCATAGCTTGAGATGATGCGGAAGCCGTAACGCTCCAGNGAGCGAATGACGGGATTGGGATTAGTGAGGGCAACGCGCAGAGCNATAACGAGTTCTGAAGCCAGCGTGCGAACGCCGGTAAGATTCATGTTGACGAGATGNGCGTCACAGTCCTCCACGGCGCGTGCCAGGCGTGAGGCGCTGTAATCTTCAGGCGAGCACGCAACGAGTAGCTCGCAGGCTTCAGTGCCGGCGGGAAACAAGACTGCGAGAGGATCAGAATGAGTCCCCGGGCCTGTGGCTGCAGCCATGGTCGCGAGGTCTGAGAGCAGCTCGGGGGCAGGTGTGTCAGTATTTCGGGTCAAATTGTTTCGGAAATTCGTTTATAATTTCTATTTTTGCAGTACAAAGATAATAAATAAAGGCGATAAGTAACTTTTAAAATGTAAATTTTAGTAGCTACTTTATTTAATAACGTCCCTCTGAGGTATAAAAAGTATTTATGGCAACTAACCTGAGTGTAAATATCAATAANATAGCTACCCTGCGTAATGCCCGTGGCGANAATGCACCTGATCTCCTTCAGGTTGCAATGGACTGCGAGCGCATGGGTGCCAACGGCATTACGGTTCATCCACGCCCTGACGAGCGCCACATCAAGCGCGACGACGTCTACAAGCTCCGTCCACTCGTGCGCACTGAGTTTAACATCGAGGGCTATCCCGGTCCTGAATTCATGGACCTGGTTCTCAAAGTAAAACCTGAGCAGGTCACCCTCGTGCCTGATGCTGCTGATGCTCTCACGTCTAACGCCGGCTGGAATGTGATTGACAATCTTGAGTTCCTNACGNCAATCGTTGACCGCCTGCACGATGCCGGAATCCGCGCATCAATATTCGTGGATCCCGATCCCGAGCAGATCAAGGCTGCCGCCGCTACCGGAACGGACCGTGTCGAACTCTACACCAAGCCGTATGCTGATAATTACGCCACTGCCGCCCAGGCTGCCGTTGCACCTTACNTCGAAGCTTCACGTGCCGCACACCGTGCNGGCCTCGGTGTTAACGCCGGCCATGACCTCAATCTTGATAACCTCAAGTTCTTCCACGAGCAGGTACCTTACCTTGACGAGGTATCCATTGGTCACGCACTGGTGTGTGATGCTCTTTACCTCGGTCTCGCCGAGACTATCAAGCGTTATCGCGATTGCCTGAAGTAAATAGCGATAATGCCTGCTTAAATAACTATATTGATAACCACTTACCANGTCATTACCATGTTACAGAGTGATATAGTACAATTACAGGATCAGCTCACTGAGGAAGCGCTGGTCAATCAGGCTCCCGAGCCCATGTCGATTCTTGATATGTGCCTCCAGGGCGGGTGGCTNATGATNCCCCTGTTGCTGCTTTCAATCGTGAGCATCTATATCCTTGTGGAGCGTGCTCTTGTCATAAGGAACGCTTCCAGGCAGGATTCTTCCTTCATGCACCGCATCAGGGATTATATTCACTCAGGCCAGCTTGACAGCGCCCGNAACCTTTGCCGCAAGACCGGTACACCTTACGCACGCCTCATCGAGAAGGGTATCAGCCGTATAGGCCGTCCCATGAATGACGTCCTTGTAGCAATTGAGAATACCGGAAATATCGAGGTATCACGCCTTGAAAAAGGACTTCCNTGGCTCGCGACCACTGCCGCCGGCGCTCCCATGCTCGGCTTCCTGGGAACGGTAATTGGTATGGTGCAGGCTTTCTATGATATTGCGTCAAGTGGCCAGACGTCGTCAATCTCGACGTTTGCTGACGGTATCTACACCGCGCTTGTTACCACTGTAGCAGGTCTCATAGTGGGAGTTATCGCACTGTTCGCCTATAACTATCTCGTTGCCCGNATCAACAAGGTGATGACTGAGCTCGAAGCGAAGACAATGGANTTCATGGACCTGCTCAACGAGCCGTCCTGATAGCGAAACCTTAAAAGAATCACTATGGCACTGAAACGATCTCATTCCATGCAGGCAGCATTCTCAATGGCGTCAATGACTGACGTCATCTTCCTGCTGCTCATATTCTTTATGGTTACCTCGACTTTCGTTTTTCCCACTGCCCTTGACGTGAATCTGCCTCAGGGAACGCAGCAAACTCCACTAAAGCCACGCATCCGCCTTTACGTGGACCGTGACGGTGTCCTCTACACTGCTCTTGATGAAGATAATCCCACCTCGCTTGAGTTTGATGCCCTTCCAGCGTGGCTTAAACTTCATGCCACCGGGGATGAAACCCAGAAGACTGCAGTNGCACTGTATGCTGACGAGGCTGTGACCTACGGAACTATAGTAGACGTGCTCAATGCCGGAGCGACCTCAGGTGTGAAAATCGTTCTTGCAACTCGACCGGTCGCCACGTCAAAGGTGAAGAAATATCTCAAGAAATAGAGTTTAAAATGAGTATGCTCCATGAGTAATATGTTGACACATAAGGATAATGCCCGCGAACGCATTGCTGCGNTCGTTGTGACGGTATTCCTTCACGTCGCGTTACTGCTCATGGCTTTGTTCGTTTTCCTTGATCCTCAGCCTGAACCTGATGCCGTGTTCCCCAANGAGGAAGAGCCGGCTGATATTACCTTTGAGGAGGTTGTTGACTATGTGGTGGGCGGTGCTTACATCAAGCCTGTGCCGGTTCCNGAACCTGAGCCTATTCCCCAGCCGGTGCTCTCGGAAGGCTCTCAGGTAGCAGCTGCTCCGGCACCACAGCCTGACCCCGCTGAAATTCAACAGAAGAAAGCTGANGAAATTCACAAGAAAGTGAAATTCAATACCCAGACGCAAACTGAAAAGGAGGGAGACGGCGGNCAGGCTCCCGCAACCAATGCTAACTCGATGGATGTGAACACTGAAGTNGTGGGTCTCGAAGGCTTTTCGAGTGAAGGCTTCCCTCGCCCGGGCGGATTCAGCGCCGTGGGTACCATCGCNATNAGTGTTACTCTTGATGCTACCGGCCGTGTGATCGCTACTAACTTCCTTTCAGCCAAGGGAAACGGTGCTATTAAACAGGACCGCAAGGCTATNGCAGCTTGCCTCGATGCAGCTTCGCGCTCGAAATTCTCGGCGCGTCCCGGAACTTCGTCAGGAGCCACGGGCACTATATACTATCATTTCCGCAAGGATAGCCGGAATGCTGACAGCGAGTAATTTCCCTAAGGAACCGAAATAAACCGACAATTAATAATTCTAATTGATATGAAACCATTCCGTTTTAACCCATTTCTCAAAAGCGTAATATGGGGCGGCGAAAAAATCGCGGCACTCAAGAATATTGAAACAGANCTCACTGACATAGGCGAGAGCTGGGAAATCTCAGGCGTGCCGGGAAACGAAACCTGTGTGGCTGAGGGACCTGACAAAGGTCTCGCAGTGTCACNGCTCATTGATAAATATAAAGGTAAACTCCTGGGCGATGATATCTATGCACGCTTCGGTAACGAATTTCCTTTGCTTGTGAAGATTATTGATGCACGCAATGATCTTTCAGTTCAGGTTCACCCTGACGACAAACTCGCCCACGAGCGCCACAACTGCGCCGGCAAGACTGAGATGTGGTANATCCTCGGCAGCGANCCTGATGCCAAGATCTACGCGGGGCTTTCATGCCAGCTCGACCCTGAGAAATATCGCACTGAGGTTGAGAACAAGACAATCATGAACTGCATAACCGCTCATGATTCTCATGAAGGTGACGTGTTCTTCCTCCCCGCCGGTCGCGTTCACGCCATCGGTGCCGGAAACCTGCTCCTCGAAATCCAGCAGACAAGCGATATCACTTACCGCATCTACGACTACGACCGTCGTGACGCCCAGGGAAATCCCCGCCAGCTCCACACAGCCGAGGCTGCTGATGCTATCGATTACACTTTGTATCCTGATTATAAGTCAAAAGCAACCGAAATCGCCCCCGGTGTTGACAGTCTTGCACGTTGCGATTACTTCGACGTGCGCCGTCACCGTGTTACCGGTGAGGAAGTTAAGGTTGATTATGCTGACGGTCGCTTTGTTATCGTTTCATGCACCGGCGGTACCGTTGAAGTTGACTGCGACAATAGCGTGACCATGCTTCACCCCGGCGAGACAATCCTCGTGCCGGCTGACCGCCCCTCGCTCACATTCAATGGAAACGGCGAGGCTGTCACCGCATTTGTTCCAGCTGTCAAATAATAAAACATTAAAATCTAACGCAGATGTTCTCAAAAGAAACTTATATACAGCGCCGCAAGGCATTGAAGGAAAAAGTGGGTTCAGGTATCCTCCTTTTCCTCGGCAACCAGGAAGCTCCCTGCAACTTTGCTGATAACGGTTACCGTTACCGTCAGGACTCTACTTTCATGTATTTCTTTGATCAGCCTTATGCCGGCCTTAATGCAATCATTGATATTGACAATGACCGCGAGATAATCTTCGGCGACGAGCTCACGACTGATTATATCGTGTGGATGGGTAATCAGCCCACCATCCATGAGAAAGCAGCAGCCGTGGGTGTTACTGAAACCCTCCCTGCTGCTGACCTTAAGAAATATCTCGATAAGGCTCGCGCTCAGGGTCAGACAATTCACTATCTGCCTCCCTACCGCAACCAGCACCAGCTCAAGCTTTGGGAGCTTCTCGATATCAAGCCCGGCGAGGCTAAGCCCTCGGTAGAGTTCATCAAGGGAGTCGTTGACCTCCGCAACCACAAGACCGCTGAGGAAATCGTGGAAATCGACAAGGCTTGTAACGTTACTGCTGACATGCACCTCGAGGCTTACCGCATCGTGCGTCCCGGCATGAAGGAATACGAGGTCCTTGCAGCTGTTGAAGCAATTGCCCAGGCTCAGAACTGCTATACCTCATTCCCCACTATCGCAACAACTCACGGCCAGACGCTTCACAATTTCGTGCATTCCAATACTATCAAGTCAGGCGACATGTTCCTGCTTGATGCCGGTGCCGAGCTTGCTGACAGCTACTACTGTGGCGACATGTCATCAACCATCCCTGCCGACAAGAAGTTTACACCCCGCCAGAAGTCAATCTATGACATTCAGGTTGCAGCTCACCAGGCATCAGTTGACGCTCTCCGTCCCGGCGTTCGCTTTGAGGATATTTACGATCTCTCAGCTCGCGTTACTGTTGAGGGCCTGAAGTCACTCGGACTGATGAAGGGCGATCCCTATGAGGCTGTAGCTGCCGGAGCTCACGCTCTGTTCTACCCCTGCGGCCTCGGTCACATGATGGGGCTTGATGACCATGACATGGAAAACCTCGGCGAAGTGTGGGTAGGCTATAACGGCCAGCCCAAGAGCACTCAGTTCGGCCGCAAGTCACTGCGTCTTGCCCGTGAGCTTGAGCCCGGCTTCGTTCTCACCATCGAGCCCGGCATATATTTCATTCCTGAGCTTATCGACCTGTGGGGCGCTCAGAAACTGCACGCTGACTTTATCAACTATGACAAGCTCGACGCGTGGCGCGATTTTACCGGCCTGCGCAACGAGGAAAACTACCTCATTACTGAGACCGGCCATCGCCTCCTCGGCAAGAAGATTCCCTTGACCACTGACGAGGTTGAGGCCATGCGTTGATCGCGACATACATTAATCCTAATAAATCACGGGGAGACGGTCATTTACGATCGTTCTCCCCGTGTAACTTAATGGGTATATTCAGTAAAAGCGCGATAAAGTTGCTTATCAGAAAATTGTCAACTGCGTCAGAGACCACAATTTCTTCGGAACTGAGAGGGTGGCATCCCCTCCTTTTTTGCAAAAGAGATTGAGAATGTCGATACTCCTTCAAAGTTTAGAAGATAGGCTATTTCTGAAATGCTCATAGACGTCGACGACAGCAGTTCCTTGGCCCGTAGATGGCGCAGATTCTGCTGATATAGAGCTGGGGATACACCGGTATATTCCTTAAACATTCTTCGGAACCACGAGTAGCTGACACACAGTTTTTCCGCGATATGTGTAAGTGGAAGCGGGTGCTCGATATTCTGCTTCATCATTTCGCGGGCCTGAACGATTTTCCTGACGGTATCTGACTCGCCGTACATTATATTTTTCTCGCGGTAATAAATCTCTCCTATAAGATTTAACAATTGCCCTGCCACGAGTTGCTGGTAGCCTATGCTCTCTTCATGCGCGTAGTGGAAAATTCGATCATAAAGGTCTATGATCGTATGGCTTATGCCAACTTCATGTATCGGGCGCTCAGGTGAGAAAAATCCGTTTGAAATCCATTTCTTAGCCATTTCGCCTTTGAATCCGACCCAGTGTTCCGACCATCCGTTACTATCGGGCGCGTAAGTGTGCCACTCGTTGGGGAAAAGCATTATCACCATGCCGGCATGCACTTTTTTAATCGGGCACGATGCCGACTGGAACCCTCCGCTCCCTTCTACTATATATACAAGCTGATATTCTGATAGTACTCGGCCCTTCTGAGGTTGAAAGTAGTAGTGATCCTGACAATCCATGTCTTTAGACGGATAGGTACCGTTAGGAGATATACGCTGATATCCGGCCGTGGTGACACAGAGTCCCCATGACTCGTCGGGGGAGTTTATGTTGAGGTATCGTAGATCTCGGTGTAAATCCTGATTCCGGAATTTCATGGTGTTGTGGTTTAGTTTCTGCAAATATAGTGGAAAAATAGTGTTGTTACTATGCAATTTGATGAGTTTAATCATTTATTAAAAATGAATTGTCAAATTGAAAAAACATAAATTCCTGTTCCATTAATATTTTTGCTATACAATTCAATCAAGGAGATTGTCAAAATTCGTCTGACTGATTGTATAAACGAAAAAATTAAAAGAATAAACTAAAATATTATTATCATGAAAATTACCGCACTTGCTCTGATGACGTCACTTGTGACTACCGGTGCGCTGGCTGTAAACCCAACGCTCGGAAAAATTACTGAACCGCTTGATTCTGCTCTATGGACCGGGTCAGTATGGATTTCTGCTGTCAACGCTCCTGTAGTAACCGGCTCGATTGGAGGAGTCAATGAACGGGCGGCTGACGGGGCATCCTGGTTCCTGTCAAAAATAAGGAATGAGAAAAAAGTGGCGTCGGCCCGCTGGATGACTTCAGGGCTCGGTGTGTTTAATCTGTATGTCAACGGTAACCCTATCGGGGAGGAAGTGCTCAAACCCGGCTTTACCCACTATGGCAAGACGAAAATAGCTTATACATACGATATTACCGATGCGATTACGCGTAAGGCAGGTGCTGAGAATATTTTTTCGGTTCAGGTGACTCCGGGCTGGTGGGCTGACAAGATTATCACTCCCGGCGGACATGAGGGCATGATCGGAAAGAAAGTCGCATTCCGCGGTATTCTTGAACTGAAATTTACCGATGGATCGACCAAGTATTACGGTACGAATACCGATGACTGGAAAGCCGGAGTCGGAGGTGCCGTGAAACATGCCGCGATTTTTGACGGTGAGGAATATGATGCAAGGGAGCAGGCTGTTATACTCGATGACTCATGGATGACAGCTCCCGAGGTTAATACCGAGTTTAATGGAGGAATTTTCCCCACGGTCGGTGCTGAGATTTATCGACGCGATGACCTGGCGCTGTCACCTGTCGAAGTGTATGCCTGGAAAGGGGTTACAGGTGCAAGTGACGAAGCCTTCGGAAAGATCTCTGTTGTTAAAAATTTCGATAATGGAGAGGATATAGTGGTGAAACCCGGCGAGACCGTCGTTGTGGATTTTGGCCAGAACTGTGCCGCAGTGCCCGAGTTTGATTTTAAGGCTGCTGAGGGGACGACATTAGTATGTCTTCCTGCCGAATTACTTAATGACGGTAACGGAGCCCATAGTCGCGGAATGGACGGCCCCGAGGGTAGTGTACACCGTCGCAATCTCCGCATCCCTGAGATTGGCATGATATTGAAGTATACCTTCGGCGATAATAAAGACTATGTCAACTATAGTCCCCAATGTACATTCTATGGCTACCGGTTCCTCTCACTCACGGCCGATGATGAAGTTCGCATCAAGAAACTCCAGTCTATTCCTGTCACATCTATTGCCGCCGAAATGGAAACAGGTAAAATCATTACTGGTAACGAGCTGGTAAATAAACTTATTGATAATACTTTGTGGGGTATGAGGTCAAACTATCTGTCAGTTCCCACCGATTGTCCGCAGCGCAATGAGCGCCTTGGCTGGACCGCCGATACCCAGGTGTTCAGCGAGACAGGAACATACTTTGCCAACACGGACCGCTTTTTCCACAAGTGGATGCGAGACATGCGAGACACCCAGGACCCCTCGGGCGCATATCCAGGAGTGGCTCCGCTTGCTCAGTATGGTGCCTCACCCAGTGAAATGGGGCGTCTCGGCTGGGCTGATGCAGGAATTATCGTGCCCTGGGTAGTATGGAAACAGTTTGGTGATACAGCTATAGTGGCCGAAAACTGGGAATCGATGGAAAAATTCATGAATCTCCTCTCTGAAACCAAATATGACCATAATGCCCTTAAAGCACATTACGGTAACTTCCAGTGGGCCGACTGGCTCAGCTACGAACCCCTTGAAAGTTGCAGCGGACGCAGTCACTACAATGATGAGAACGGCAACTGGGTTCCGAAACCTGAGGCTATTGATTATTGGAATTACTTGTGTGCCAGCTACTGGCTTATGGATGCCGAGATGATGCGTGACATGGCCCGTGCAACAGGCAGGGATTATACGAAATATGATCTAATGGCATCTCGTGCCCGCAACTACATCAAGTCAGAATTCATTGATGAAAATGGACTTTTCAAAAATGAGATCCTGAACACCATGCAGACACCGGCGTTATTCGCCCTGAAAAATAATATCCTGACCGGAAAAGCTAAGGAGGATATGATCCAGCGTCTCCGTGAAAATTTTGTCGCTCATGACAANTGCCTGCAGACCGGGTTCCTGGGTACNTCTATACTTATGCCCACGCTCACCGAGAACGGAATGTCAGATATCGCTTATGAATTGCTTTTCCAGCGTAAAAATCCCAGCTGGCTTTATTCANTTGATAATGGCGCAACTACTATCTGGGAACGCTGGAACAGCTACATGCNTGACAGCGGNATGGGACCNGCCGGNATGAACAGNTTCAATCACTATGCCTACGGNTGCGTGTGTGAATGGATATGGGAAACCGTGGCNGGTATTTCANCTGATCCTTCACAGCCCGGCTTCAGTCGNATCATTCTAAAGCCTATTCCCGATCGTCGTCTTGGTTTTGTAAAANCTGAACTGAAGACCCCGGCCGGATTAGTCAAAAGTAACTGGAAATACGAAGGAGACAAGTGGATATGGAACTTCACTATACCTGATGGNACAGTAGCTGAGGTCACAGTNCCCGGCGAGTCTATCGCAAAGCAGTATAAAGCCGGAAGTTACAAGATTGTAAGATAAATAACCTTGTGATGAAAAATTATCTTGCAATAGANTTNGGCGCNACTTCNGGNCGNGCNATCNTNGGCTCNATCGAGGATGGAAAACTATCAATGCGTGAGATATCGCGGTTTCCCAACACATTAGTGCGTCATGATGACGGCCATTGTTACTGGGACTTCGATACCCTNATGGATCACATTCTCGAGTCTNTGAAAGCNGTTGCCAATGATTCNATNGAATTAAGCTCAATNGGTATNGANACNTGGGGNGTNGANGTAGTTTTCTTTGACGNGAACNCCCGTCCNCTTGATCGTCCNTTCAGTTATCGNGANCCNCACACNACCGGNGCTCCTGANATTTTCTTCGGACGNATACCNCGNANCCGTGTNTACGACNCNACCGGTATNCANGTNATGGATTTCAANACTCTNTTNCAGCTNCATACNCTGCGCCGTAATTCNTATNCTCANCTNGACACNGCCCACCGCATNCTTTTNATGCCTGACGCCGTGGCTTATATGCTCACCGGCGAGGCTGTGACCGAGTCTACGATNGCATCAACTTCACAGATGTATGACTCNCGNACNGGNCAATTTGTNAACGAGTTGCTTGACGAGCTGCANNTNTCNGNAAATCAGTTCGGNCGACTGGTGAATCCGGGTGATATAGTAGGCACGTTGAGCCCTGCCATACAGGCTGTAACCGGCTTGGGGCCGGNCCCTGTAATTGCGGTTNCGGGGCACGACACGGCATCAGCTGTAGCGGCAGTACCCGCACGTGAGAAAGAGTTTGCCTATCTGAGTTCAGGCACATGGAGCTTAATGGGTGTAGAATTGTCGGCTCCGATTATTAACGACGATAGTTTCAACCACAATTTCACCAACGAGGGTGGGGTAGACGGTACCGTTCGTTTCCTTAAGAACATCTGTGGTATGTGGCTGCTTGAACGATGTCGNGAAGAATGGGCAGCCTCGGNTAATGATCACACGTATCAGCATCTTACGGCCCGTGCGCTCGAGTCTGANGCTTTCCGGTCACTTGTTAATCCTGACGATTCCTCTTTTGCAAATCCCGCATCGATGATTTCAGCTATCGATGCCTACTGTACAGCCACCGGGCAGCCGGTGCCTCGTAACGAAGGTGAGTACACCCGTTGTATCTTCGAGAGCCTTGCCCTGCGTTATCGTCAGGTTATGGACATAATGCGAACCCTCAGCCATGTTGACATAAAGGTCCTGCACATTATTGGCGGCGGATCACGAAATGAAATGCTGAACAGTTTCACTGCGAATGCTCTTGGAATGCTTGTTGAGGCCGGTCCGTCCGAGGCAACTGCCATCGGCAACATTATGCTCCAGGCCCGTTCTGCCGGGTTAATCGGTTCACTCGAACAAATGCGAGCTGTCATTGCTGACTCGTTCCCTACCGTTAGATTCGAGCCGCGTGACACTGGAACATGGACTGCAGCTTATGATAAATTCCTGAAAATTACAAATTAAATCTAATTATCCTATAAAAATGACTGCTTACGAATACGCACGACAGCGGTATGCCTCCATCGGCATCGACACGGAAGACGCAATCCGTAAACTACAGAATATCCACATCAGTCTTCATTGCTGGCAGGCCGACGATGTTGCCGGTTTCGAATCGGACGGTGAACTTACCGGCGGTATACAGGCCACCGGTAACTATCCCGGCAAGGCGCGCAACATCGATGAATTACGAGCTGATATACTCAAGGCTCTTTCATTTATTCCCGGCACACATCGTCTGAACTTGCATGAAATCTACGGTGATTTCAAGGGTGAAAAGGTTGACCGCGACCAGGTAGAGTTCCGTCACTTCGAGTCATGGGTAGAATGGGCTATGGCTAACAATCTGAAACTCGACTTCAATTCAACCTCGTTTTCTCATCCTAAGTCAGGAAACCTCTCGTTGTCTAATCCTGACCCCGAGATACGAAATTTCTGGATTGAACACACGCGTCGCTGCCGTGCGATAGCCGATGAAATAGGTCGTCGTCAGGGATCGCCATGCGTGATGAACCTCTGGATTCATGATGGGTCTAAAGACATTACCGTCAACCGGTATCTTTATCGGGAGTTGCTGAAAGATTCTCTCGACAAGATTTTTGAAACCCACTACGAGCACATGAAAGACTGTCTCGAGTCAAAAGTATTCGGTATAGGTCTTGAAAGCTATACGGTAGGGTCATCCGACTTCTATACAGCCTATTGTACGCAGCACCGGAAAATTGTGACTCTGGATACCGGTCACTTCCATCCCACGGAGAGCATTGCCGACAAAGTTTCGGCACTACTGCTATTCGTTCCCGAGCTTATGCTTCATGTGAGCCGTCCGGTCCGATGGGATTCTGACCACGTGACCATTATCAATGACGAGACACTCGACCTTGCAAAGGAAATAGTGCGTTGTAACGCCATTGATCGTGTTAACATTGGCCTTGACTATTTCGACGGGTCTATTAACCGCATCGGAGCCTACGTGATAGGTACACGCGCCACCCAGAAGTGCCTTATGCAAGCTCTTCTCGAACCAATTGAAACCCTGCGTGCATATGAGGCAGCCGACAAGGGCTTTGAACGACTCGCTCTCCTTGAAGAAATGAAGTCGTTTCCCTGGGGCGAGGTGTGGGATGAGTTCTGCCGTCGCAACAACGTTCCTGTTGGCGAAAGCTATATTGCAGAAATACAAAAATACGAGGACGAAGTCCTCTCCAAGCGTGACTGAGCATGAATATCATTCTCGGTTTAATAATAATCGCGGTCGGTGCCTTCTGCCAGTCGAGCTCCTATGTTCCCATCAAACGCGTGAAAAGCTGGAGCTGGGAGAGTTTCTGGCTTGTTCAGGGTGTGTTCGCGTGGCTCGTGTTTCCCTTTCTCGGTGCTCTCCTTGCCGTGCCTGAGGGCGGTTCGCTTTGTTCTTTGATTTCCTCGGCCGATTCTACCCGTCTGTTTCTCACGATTCTCTTCGGTGCATTGTGGGGTGTAGGCGGTCTCACGTTCGGCCTCTCCATGCGTTATCTCGGAGTCGCGCTGGGACAAAGCATAGCGCTCGGCACATGTGCAGGTTTTGGTACCATCCTTGGACCCGTACTACTCAATATCTTTTTCCCCGGCGGTCACTATCTCGCACAGTTGACAGCTTCTGTTATTATAGGCGTTGTAGTGTGTCTCCTGGGTATAGGAGTGATCGGATATGCCGGTGCGCTAAAATCCCGTTCACTCAGCGACGAGCAGAAGCGCGAGGCTGTCAAAGATTTCAACTTCCCTAAAGGAATTGTGATAGCNCTNCTGGCAGGNGTTATGAGCGGATGCTTCAACGTGGGGCTTGAGTTTGGGTCGNCCATNACATTCGCCGATTCGGCTCCCGTCTATAGTACTCTCCCTGCAACGTTCTTTGTAACCTTGGGTGGTTTTATTACCAACGCCGGCTATTGCCTGTGGCAGAATGTTCGAAATCACACGTTCAGCGACTATCGCCACGTAGGGCCTTATGCCAGTAATCTCAGTTTCTGTGCTCTTGCCGGCCTGCTGTGGTATAGCCAGTTTTTCGGGTTGTCATTGGGTAAAGGCTTCCTTGCCGGCGTCCCGGTATTACTCACGTTCTCGTGGTGTATTCTCATGGCACTCAATGTCATCTTCTCCAACCTCTGGGGTGTAATCCTCAAGGAGTGGAAAGGTACCACTATGCTTACGCGCACCGTGCTTGTAACCGGGTTAATCATTCTTATCGTCTCAACATTCTTACCTCAGTTATTATGAGTTCTATTCTTGATAAAAGTCCGCGTCTGAAATACGAAGTTGAACAAGTAGCCGAAGTAGCCGGCTACCTTTGGGAAAAAGGCTGGGCTGAACGCAACGGCGGCAATATCACAGTTAATATCACCGATGCTGTGACTGATGAGATTAGGGAGCTTTCCTCTATCAGCGCTCCTGTTCCCATCGGCGTGACACTCCCCGAACTGTGCGGTTGCTGGTTCTTCTGTAAGGGTAACAATCGCCGCATGCGCGATCTCGCGCGTTGGCCCATGGATAACGGTTCAGTGATTCGCATTACCGATGACTGCGCTCACTATGAAATAATGGCTGACAATCCGGTAAAACCTACCTCCGAGCTTCCTTCTCACCTCAGTGTGCACGCATGGTTGCTGCGCAACGGGTCACCCTATCGTGCCTCGCTTCACACTCACCCCATTCAGCTCGTAGCTATGAGCCATAACGCTGAGTACCTCAAGAACGATGTGCTGTCACGCCTGCTGTGGAGCATGATTCCCGAGACCAAGGCATTCTGTCCGCGTGGGCTCGGTATAGTACCGTATATGTTGCCGTCCTCAGTCGAGTTGGCTAATGCGACAATTGATGTTCTTGCTGACGACTATGACGTCGTGATGTGGGAAAAACATGGCGTATTTGCAGTAGGGCCTGATATCATGGAGGCTTTTGACATGGTTGACACTCTCAACAAGAGTGCAATCATTTTCCGTGATGCTATGGCTATGGGCTTCGTGCCCGATGGCATGTCTGATTCCCAGATGAGCGAACTCTCGACGGTTTTCCGTCTGCCTAAATAAACAGACTCTTACACTTGAAAATTACTGCATTCCAAAAGGTTTTGTTACACTTTTGGGATGCAGTTAATATTATGCAGGTACCAAAATGACAGGAATAAATGAAAATTTAGGATTTTTTTGGTATATGTGAAAAAATGTTGTACCTTTGCGCCTTGATTTTTAGGTCGTACATTTAAGGTGAATTATATATGCAGCTCATAGGGAGCTGCGCAGAGTTGTAATTAATGTTTAACTCTCATGACGTTATCAGGTACAATTGATTTCAGACCCAAGCTGTTCAGCAGCCTGCGTCACTACTCGCTCTCTAAGTTTAAGGATGACCTTATTGCGGGTATCGTAGTGGGCATCGTGGCGTTGCCCCTTGCTATAGCTTTCGGCATCGCATCAGGCGTTAGCCCCACAATTGGTCTTATCACAGCTATCATCGGTGGCTTTATGGTGTCAGCCTTTGGCGGTTGCTCAGTTCAGATTGGTGGTCCCACCGGTGCATTCATCGTCATCGTTTACAATATCATTGCTACTTACGGTCTCGAAGGCCTCGCAATTGCCACTTTCATGGCAGGTATAATTCTGGTTCTCTTGGGATTGTTCCACCTTGGTACCGTTATCAAGTTCATCCCTTATCCTATCGTGGTGGGTTTCA
>JAAVGQ010000021.1 GCA_014800105.1 Bacteroidales bacterium
GTTAAGAAAGGTAGCTACAAGGTTGTGGTGACTGGTGCAAAATCAATTGTCAATAAGATAAGGTTAGTTTCGGATGGAAAAACGCTAAGTATGGAAAAGAGCTATCCCGTAAATATCGAGATAACTGTTCCCTCACTGGATTGCATCATGGGCTCGGGAGCTACCAACATCAGTGTTGAAGATGGTATTGTCAGCAATAAATTTGAAATCAGTGCTGCAGGGGCGGCCAATATTAGATTTACCAACCTCAAGAGTGATAATCTGACTGTTGAATTGGCAGGTGGATCGAGAGTATCGGCCACGAGTATTACAGGAAAGAAATTTGATGTGAGTATTTCAGGCGGAGCTTCAATTAGTGCGTCTGCTGTCAATGTTCCTACACTGGGTTTCAGCGTATCGGGCGGTGCGTTTGTGCAGTTTGACAATATCAACGCTAATGTGCTGGAAATTAGCTGCTCGGGAGGCTCTCGCTTTGAGTGTAAAAATATAAAAACTAACAGCTTAAATTGCGAGTCTTCAGGCGGTTCAAACCTGACTATAGGTGGCAGTTCATCAAAAGCCCGTCTTCAGGCCTCAGGCGCAGCCCGCATAAATGCTAAAGAACTGAAGTGCAAGAATGTTGCTGAGGATACCTCAGGAATGGGTGCTATAGTTCGTTAAACACCCAAAGACAAACTGACCGATAGAGCTTACATATATTTAGTGAATTAGTTAAAAGCGGGAGACGCAGCTGATTGCGTCTCCCGCCGTTTGATGGTATGCCGATATTTTATATTAACACGGGAACAAATAAGGGGAGATATTTGTATTATTAATGTACACTTCTTTTCACTTGCAAAGAGGGTACGTACCTAATAGAATAAAAACATAATCCCTACATAACTATGAAGATTTCAAGAATTACTGTGGCAGGTGCCATTGCACTCTCAATCCTCGTTTCAAGTTGTTCATCAATGACCCAGACCGGCAAAGGCGCCCTCATAGGCGGCGGTGGCGGTGGTGCATTAGGAGCCGGTATAGGAGCGCTTATAGGTGGCGGTAAAGGAGCTGGAATCGGGGCAGCTATCGGTGCCGCAGTGGGTTCAGGTGCAGGCGCACTCATTGGCCGCAAGATGGACCAGCAGCAAAAACAGCTTCAGGAGCAGCTTGCTCAGCAGGCTACCGTAGAGCAGACAACTGACCAGAATGGCCTGCAGGCTATCAAGGTAACTTTCCAAGGTGGAATCCTTTTCCCCACTAACGGAACTACCCTAAGCACTCAAGCTCAGGCTGATCTCGCCCGCTTTGCAGCTTCACTCAAGGAGCATCCTGAAACTAACGTTCAGATCTTCGGTTTTACTGATAATACCGGTTCGCTTCAGGTGAACCAGCGAGTTGCAACCGGACGCGCTGATGCAGTGCTCGTTGACCTCGTGAACTGTGGTATTTCTCCCACACGTCTCAGCGCTCAGGGTATTCCTATGGCTGACTATGTTGCCTCAAATGAGACTGCTGCGGGCCGTGCCCAGAACCGCCGCGTAGAAATCTTCATTACTGCCAACGCTAACATGATTCAACAGGCTGAAGCCGGCACGTTGCGCTAACCGGGCATATACTGATATATTTCAGAAAAAATTTCTTATTCTTCATACAACCGGGAGGGTGTACCAACAATCGTTTGGTGCACCCTTCTAATATTAAATCAACGGCAGTGCGTGGCTTTGCTGATCAGGATTATCTGAAAATTCCTTTTATGACCGGCCAAATTGCCGTTTAAAAATATTACTTTTGTAAAAGGTCTTTTCTTTAAACCAGTCATTATGAAGAAAACAGTTATATCATTATCATTAATTGCCCTGTCAGTACTTCCCGTCAGTGCTGACTCTGTGAAAGTCCCCCAGCTGAAATATTCAGGCCCTTATCCTGTCACGGTTCCTTTTCAAGTTGACTCAGTTGATGTCAATTCAAAGGGGTTTGAAATCTCGTCAATTCTGGATTTACCATTTTCACTCGATAAGCTCGATAAAAGCACCTTGACGATTGACTCAATACTCAATCCAGGCGATGGTGCAGCGATTCATCTTGTAGGTTTCAAAATAGATAATCCATCCTATCTGAACGGCAAGATAAACGTAAAGGGAGCTGATTGTTATCGTTTATATGTTGACGGAAAACGAAATGACTCGGGCGATGTAAAACTTACTCCGGCAACGCATGAAATAGTTATAAAGTGTCTGACAACACCGTTGAAAGCTGACACGATCAGCGTGTCGATTGACACTGACAGGCCGGAGAACGTTGTTCTCGACTATTCTGATACCAGGCGCTACTCTCTTCCTGATGTTCTGCATGGTGAACGCATTCAGTCGGCCTCGATTTCTCCCAGCGGTAAATATCTGTTTACGGGTTACTATGACGTGGCACCGGGCGGAAAGACGACTCACGCTTATAAGGTAACCGATGTTTCGACAGGTAAGCAAATTGCTTCTTACGGCGAGATGATGAACTGGATGCCGTCAACCGACAGGTTGTATTATACGCAACGCTATGGCGATGACACGAAGTTATTTATCGTTGATCCGCTCACTGGAGAGCATGATGGAGCAGGGTACACTATTCCTGACGGGCGCTTCATGATTTCACCTACTGAGGATTTCCTTATCAGTACAGTAGTGCAGAAAGGTCCCGGTGAAGATGCTGATGTTTATGAAATAATTCATCCTGATGACCGGCAGCCCGGGTGGCGCAACAGGAGCTCGTTCCTGAAGTATGGCTTGACAAGCAATGTTTCAGTTCCTCTCACTTTCGGTTATAGAGATGCTAATTTGTGTGACATATCAAGTGATGGTTCGAAGATGCTGTTTACAGTGAAATCATCACGTCTTGAAAAACGTCCTACGTCCCTTACGGCTCTGTACCTTATGGACTTGAATACAATGAAAGTTGACACGCTGGTAGCAGGGGATGGATTCATGGCATCAGCGGCCTTGTCGCCTGACGGTTCAAAAGTTGTTCTGGTTGGATCGCCTGAAGCATTTGACGGAATCGGTAAAAACGTTAAACCGGGACAAACTCCCAGCATGTATGACAACCAGATGTATGTCATGGATATAGCTACAAAGGAGATCAAGCCTTTGACTCGTGACTTTAACCCGGCTATTGAAAATGTGGAATGGAGCAGGCATGACGATAAAATTTACTTTCGTGGCGAAAACCGTGACTGCATAGACCTATACAGGGTTGATCCTGTGACAGGTAAAATAGAAGATCTCGGCTCCAGGGAAGAGGTGGTTAATTCATTTTCAATCGCTGCGACATCTCCGGTCATGGTTTACTATGGCCAGGGAGCATCAAATTCTGACCGTCTCTATACTGTTAATCTCAAGAACATGAAACACAGCCTGGTTGATGATGTTAGTTCACGTCGCCTTGAGGGAATACGATTGGGAGAATGCGAGGCCTGGGACTACGTTACTTCACGTGGCGATACCATCTGTGCCCGCTACATACTTCCCGCTGATTTTGACCCGGCTAAGAAATATCCCATGATTGTGAATTATTACGGGGGCTGTAATCCAACCTCACGTAATTTTGAAAGCCGCTATCCCCACCATGTATATGCAGCCCAGGGATATGTAGTGCTCGTGATTATACCGAGCGGAGCATCAGGTTTCGGCCAGGAATTTTCAGCACGCCATGTCAATACTGCAGGAGAGGGTGTTGCAGAGGATATAATTGAAGGAGTGAAACAGTTCACCGCAGCCCATCCATTTGTCAATGAGAAAAAAATAGGATGTATCGGGGCTTCTTACGGTGGATTCATGACTCAGTATCTACAGACGGTAACTGACATTTTCGCCGCAGCGATTTCTCATGCCGGAATAAGTGATCACACAAGTTACTGGGGAGAGGGTTACTGGGGTTATTCTTACAGCGAGGTGAGCATGGCTAACAGCTATCCGTGGTCTGAAACCGATTTGTATGTCAAGCAGAGTCCATTGTATAATGCTGATAAGGTTCACACGCCTATCCTGTTCCTTCACGGAGATGGCGATACGAATGTACCGGTAGGCGAGAGTATACAGATGTACACGGCCCTTAAATTGTTAGGTAGGGAAACAGCATTCGTGGCTGTTAACGGTGCTAATCACCAGATTGTTGATTATCATCAGCGCCAGAAGTGGCAGGATACAATTTTCGCGTGGTTTGCCAAGCATCTGAAGGATGACAACTCATGGTGGGAAGCCTTGTATCCCGCAAAAAGTCTGTAATTGATGTCCGATAAAATATATCAAGCGCGGTCTTTTTCAGGCCGCGCTTGATTGTTACAACGTATCTACTTGTGTTAGTACGGTGAAAGAATCCCCGTACTCAGGAGTTGTTACAGATAGTTGAGCAGGAGGGAGGGGTGGTCAATGATGTGGCAGGCGTGGTGCTCCTCAAGCTCGGTGCGTGGACGGAAGCCCCATGTGACACCNATGCTTTCCANNCCGGCGTTGCGCGCGGTNTCCATATCGACGCCCGAGTCGCCCACGTACAACACATCATCTTNGGCAATTCCCGTCATGTCAAGAATGTCATAGACGATGGTTGGGTCAGGTTTCGTAGGGCGACCGGCAATCTGTCCTTCAACGGCCAGCCAAGGAATACCGGGGAAGAAGTGATTGATGAGCTTCACTACTCCGGCCTTGTATTTGTTGGAGGCGACGGCTACCTTCACACCCTTGGCTGTNAGCNCTCGGAGGAGTTNCGGGATGCCGGGATAAGGCGTGGACAGGTCCATNCAGTGCTCGCCATAGAATTCAAGAAATATCTCGCGGGCGCGTGTGATAGTGGCTTCGTCGCGAAAGTCAGCAGGCAGGGCGCGCTCAATGAGTTTTGTTATTCCGTTGCCCACCATGAAGGGATATTGCTCGGGTTCATGTTCAGGGAAGCCCATTTGCCTGAGGGCATGGTTGGTAGCCGTTCCAAGGTCGGCAATTGTATTGAGAAGCGTCCCGTCAAGGTCAAAAATTACGAGTTTCTTCATGATGGCCGGAATGTGTGGGGGATTTATTTTACAGGAATCTTCTCAGTGCGTCGTACGTGACGGCCTCCTTCAAAGGGAGTATTGAGATATATGTCAACGAGCTGGAGAGCTGTAACGGGCTCGATGAAACGAGCGGGGAGCACGAGAATGTTTGCATCGTTGTGCTGGCGGGCGAGAGTTGCGAGCTCGGGGAGCCAGCATAGAGCAGCGCGGATGCCCTGATGCTTGTTGAGTGTCATTGCGATACCGTTACCGCTGCCACACATTGCGATGCCTTCAGTACACTCACCGCTTTCGATTGCCTGAGCGGCGGGATGTGCATAGTCGGGATAGTCGCAGCTATCGTTGGAGAATGTTCCGAAGTCAACGTACTCGATATCCTGAGATTCAAGATAACCGCGGATTATTTCCTTGAGTTCAAAGCCAGCGTGGTCGCTGCATAAAGCTATTTTTCTCATAATTATATTCTTGTTTAATGTTTTATGTTCAGTTAGTTTTCTTGCGGGTTCGAGCCGGGAACCGTACCCACAGCCAGCGGGGAATCAGTTGCCAGGCCTTGACGAGCAATGACCATTTCCAGTCAATCACGGCCACACGGCGGCGGTTGTCAATAGCCTTGACAATGAGTGGTATAGCATGAGTGGGGCTCATGGTCATGGGGTAGTAGTTTTCGTTGTCAAGGAGGTCAGTAGCGATGAAGCCGGGGCGTATGTCCACAAAGTGCATTGGAACCTTATCGAGATGACTTTGCTGCTCAAGAGCTGTGAGATAAGTTGTCTCGAACCGCTTGGAGGCACTGTAGCTTGGCGCTGAACCGAGCCCGCGTGTAGCTGCGACTGATGTGATTGCTGCGAGAACACTGTCAGGCGACCGGTGGACGCGGAAATAATTGAAGGCTGTATCAACCATTGCGGTGAAACCCAGGCAGTTGGTCAGCACGGTATTCCGCTCTATGTCAAGGTCAAGGCTGAGATTCTGTCTGCCAATTCCAGCTGCCTGGAGGAAAATGTCCATCCCGCCGGTGCGCTCTATGAGGTCCAGCAGGAGCGAGGGTGCATCATTAGCTGTGATATCGATGCGTGCAATCTCGATGCGTCCCGGAAATTCCCGGCTGAGTTCCTGGAGTTTTTCAACCCGGCGTGCAGCCACACCGACGCGCCATCCACGGGAGGCATAAGAGCGGGCTACTCCCATACCAAGTCCTGAGGATGCTCCGGTGATTATAATTCGTTTCATTATTCGGCGGGGTTAGTATTTACAGGGCCAAGAATGTCAGTGGCAGGGAGTGTTTTCTTTTTCCTTTCCTTATCAAGAGGAATTGTATAGAAAATTGAAAGAGTGGCTGNGAGCGGTGNCCCGCTGGTTCCGAATCCGGGTATATACCATGCCCGGCCGTAAGTCTTGGGGCTCTCGTGGAGGATGGAATGGTAGCGTATGGTCCAGCCCATTGAGATGTTTTTTGCGAGATTAACTCTCAAGCCGGCGAGAAATTCAAAGTAGCCGGCTGTCGCGTTGATTTCAGGGAACGGAATGTCAGAGGGTTCACCCCAGTAATCAACATAGGAGTGGACGTTTTTCAGGGTCCACTTGAAGGGCGAGAAGCCGTAGCGAACGCCCACGAAAATACGATAGGCCGGATTGGAGTTATACAGGAAGTTGTAGTCCATACCAATCTTAAAGAATGGAGAGACAGGCGAGTGGTAGGTATAGTTATTGTTGGCCGGTGTATTGTTGGCTGAACCGAGACCGAATTCAAAGACGGGGATGTAGCGGTTGTGCATGTTGAAGTCAACTGAAATGCCGGCGAGCCCGTAGCTCTGACCGAACGCTCTCATGAGAGGGTCCCACAAGTTTAGACCAACAGAGGTCTCGAAAACAAGAGGATAAATCATCGGGGGCACTTTGGGCATTGCAGTAGAATCAATGATTTCAGTACCTGAAATTGTATCGACGAGAACGACGTTACCCTTGTCATCACGGTAGCGCAGGAGCTTACTGAGGTCGAGCGTGTCGCCGGCCGCTTTATTCTCGTTGATTGACTGGGTTGTAGTGGCGGGAGTGTTGACTGGAGTTACTCGACGCTGTCCATGAACGGCGGGCACCACGAGAGTTGACAATATGAACAGAATGAAAATGATTCGCTTCATGGCAGAGAGGTGGTTTGTACCTCGGTATCTGAGGCAGTGCGGAACATTATTTTCATTTTCTCGACGTCTAAATTATTGATGAGGGAGTCGAGAAGTGCCACTGAATCAACGAGGTGGCGCGTATAGGTCATCTCCTTCACATGATAGCGGTAGATTGCGCCACATTCCTGCGAGACAAAGTATGGCTCGGAGGTATAACGCAGAGTGATGGTATCATTGAGCCATGAATAGTCGAGCTCTTTCTGGCAATAATGGATGAAGAAAGATGTTGAGGTGTCGCGGGAACGCAAGGGGAGATAGAGCTTGGAAGTGTGGTCAGCGACACCAAGCAGGAGCGAGTCATAAGGAGCACCCACGCCGCCCATCTCGATGGAGTCAAGGGTGATACTTGCCGGCTTGGCTTCATTATTGTAGAAACCGCACAGCAGCAGTGAGCTACGGTTATCAGTACAGCTATTGTTGTTGCACCCGGCGAGGGTGCAGGCTACCACAGCCGTGAGGGCGATGACGAAGTGCAGGCAATATGACAGCTTCCTGTTATTCATGAGCTTCAATCTCGGTTTCAATCTCGTAATCGTTGCGGCGTATAGAATTGCGGGCAATCAGTTCACCGATGAACCCGGTGAGGAAAAGCTGAGTTCCCAGAATCATTGTGGTAAGAGCCAGATAAAAATATGGGGAATCAGTAACGAGATGATACTGACCGCCATTGTGCATGTTCCACAGTTTACCGAAACCCACAATCATCACTGCAATGAGTCCCACGAAGAACATCAGCGAGCCCAGGAGGCCGAAGAAGTGCATGGGTTTTCCGCCGAACTTTGATGTAAACCACAGCGTGATGAGGTCGAGGTAGCCGTTGACAAAACGGTCGAGACCAAACTTGGTTTTGCCGTATTTACGCGCCTGATGATGAACTACTTTCTCTCCAATGCGGGTAAAGCCAGCGTTCTTGGCCAGATAGGGGATGTAGCGGTGCATGTCACCGTAAATCTCGATGCGTTTCACCACCTTGTTGCGGTAGGCTTTGAGTCCGCAGTTGAAATCGTGGAGGTTCCTGATGCCGCTCACCTTGCGCGCCGTGGCGTTGAATAGCTTTGTGGGGATGGTCTTGCTCAGGGGGTCATAGCGTTTCTGTTTCCAGCCTGACACGAGGTCGTATCCATCGCTGGTAATCATTTTGTAGAGTTCCGGAATCTCGTCGGGCGAATCCTGAAGATCAGCATCCATCGTGATTACGACGTCACCGTTAGCGCGGGCGAAGCCGGTGTTGAGAGCCGGTGACTTGCCGTAGTTGCGGCGGAAGGAGACACCGCGCACATTGGGGTTGTTGCGGGCCAGTTCCTCGATGACCTCCCACGAGTTGTCAGTACTGCCGTCATTAATGAACAGTATCTCGTAGCTGAAGTCATTTTCCTTCATTACACGTTGAATCCATGCTTCGAGTTCAGGCAGGGACTCAGCTTCGTTATAAAGAGGTATTACAATAGAAATATCCATAGTCTTAACAGGGAGGAAGCGTTAAAAAACTCGCCAACCGTTACAAAGATACGAAACAATATCGTTAAGTGAGAAAAAATTAAACAAAAAGTGGCGACAGGCCCTGCGCGAATTACTATCGTGGTTGCATCGATTATCAAGTGATAATAATCATGTGAGTTCGAATTTTATCGCGAGGATATTTGTGTTAATGGATTAATTGTGATATATTTGCAATAGAATTTACAAATACTCATCAAGATATGGAAACGACAGGCACTGTAAGAATCCCTCATCCCTCCAAAGAGTTGGTCGCTTTCCTCGAGGAAGCGCAACAAGAAAAGAAGGAGCGCATGAAGAAAATCTGTGACAAATATCGTAAACTTGTTCACGGATAATGGAGACCGTTGAAACACTAATTCCTGATAATAAGGGCAATCATTTAGTGGTTGTCCTTAGTTTTTACGAGGATAACCAAAAGACTGATACATTCCAAATTCCAATCGAATATTCGAGTTTAGAGATTGCTGATATTTCCATTGAGAAACTTGATATGGATTTTCCTTTGGGGTTACGGGCATTTCACCAGATGTGTAGATGGTTAATAGAACAGTTTGTGCAATTCCCCAATGCGGTTTTCTCATTTATTTGTTCGACTGACCCGTTGGCGACTAATCATACCATGATAGCACCAGAACAATATAGATGGAACTTGTTTGAGTCTTTTTATAAGCGTAATATTTCAAGGCTCAGTGAATTAGGAATTGAGTCTAAGGATATTGTCGTAGGTCCCGATGGTTATCAGACATTTGCAAGGGTATTCTATCGAATGTCTCATGCCCCAGTTATTCACTTAGTTATCGCTCATCTCAATAACAAGTATAGTTAGTTGCCTGAATAGGTCGATGCGGACGCTCCTATAGAACCCTGAGACAGATGCTATGGTGACGACTATTTACTTGTAGTTGGTGTTTCGCCACTTTGTGTATGGGGATTAGCATTACGCATCTGCTGTTTTAATGTCTTTTAATAAGTAGCACCCACTCTGTGGGTTTAAAATGAATAATAGGTCTATACCCCGAGAAAACTCGGGGTTAACGTCTTGTCACCCGCTACCGCGGGTTTCTGCTCAAATTCGACAGCCGCTATTGCGGTTTTCAATTCACCTTCAGCACCCACTCTGTGGGTTTAAAATGAATAATAGGTCTATACCCCGAGAAAACTCGGGGTTAACGTCTCATCACCCGCTCAGCGGGCTCAATCTTTACATAGGAAAAAAGAAATTGGCGTGCTTTAGTTATAGGCCTCATGGCATGCTCAGCGGGCTCTCCGGCCCTCTGGAGGAAATTCTTAAGGCTGTAATCATGAAGTGCCGAATGGGGGATTTTTTCGGGGTTTAAACGGCGGGAGGGTGTTGCATAAATGATAAGAAATGATTATCTTTGTACGTTAAAAGACGGGTGCTGTAAGCGTGGTCAATGGTGCTTTTCACTGGAAGATTTTCCCGAGGAAAATTAAGTGAAAATGTTCGTGACCGCCCGGAATTGAAAACGCAAATATCGATCAAAAGAAAAAGCAATGTCAGAAAACAAAGAGGAATACAGCGCGAGTAATATTCAAGTGCTCGAAGGACTTGAAGCTGTTCGCAAACGCCCCGCGATGTATATAGGCGACATCAGTGTGAAAGGTCTTCACCATCTCGTGTATGAGGTAGTTGATAACTCAATCGACGAAGCTCTTGCGGGATATGCCACCGACATTAATGTCACCATCAACGAGGATAACTCAATCACAGTAATTGATAATGGCCGCGGTATTCCCGTGGACATGCACGAGAAGGAAAAGAAGAGCGCACTCGAGGTCGTGCTCACCGTGCTTCACGCCGGCGGTAAGTTTGACAAGGGCTCCTATAAGGTGTCAGGCGGTCTTCATGGTGTGGGCGTTTCGTGTGTAAACGCGCTCTCTACTTATCTCAAGGCTGAGGTTCACCGCAACGGCAAATGCTACATTCAGGAGTACAGCTGTGGTAAGCCCACTACTGAACTTCGAGTTGAGGGTGAAAGCACTCACACCGGAACTTCAATCACTTTCAAGCCCGACGGCTCTATCTTTACCGAGACTGTCTATAACTACGATACGCTTGCCAACCGCCTGCGTGACCTCGCATTCCTGAATGCAGGCATTCGCCTGACGCTGACTGACAAGCGCGTGCAGGATGCTGACGGCAACTACAAGAGCGAAGTGTTCTACAGCGAGACAGGTCTGTGTGAGTTTGTCGAATACATAGACAGCAACAAGGAGTCACTCATCAGTGACGTTATCCACCTCGTTACCGAGCGCCAGGGTATCCCCGTGGAAGTGGCTCTTACTTACAACACCACTTACAACGAGAACGTATATTCTTACGTAAACAATATCAACACCATCGAGGGTGGTACTCATCTCACAGGTTTCCGCCGCGGTCTCACCCAGACTTTGAAGAAATATGCTGAGGAGAACAAGATGCTCGAAAAAGCTAAGGTTGATGTTGCCAGCGATGACTTCCGCGAGGGTCTCACCGCCGTGGTTTCAGTTAAGGTTATGGAGCCACAGTTTGAGGGTCAGACCAAGACTAAGCTTGGTAATACCGAGGTTATAGGTGCCGTTCAGGTTGCCGTGAGCGAGGCTCTGAGCACCTATCTTGAAGAGCATCCCCGCCAGGCCAAGTTGATTGTCGAGAAGGTGATTCTCGCAGCACAGGCACGTCACGCAGCCCTTAAGGCACGCCAGAGCGTGCAGCGCAAGTCGCCGCTGAGCAGTGGTGGACTGCCAGGCAAGCTTGCTGACTGTGCATCACGTCATCCTGAGGAGTGCGAGCTGTTCCTCGTCGAGGGTGACTCAGCAGGTGGTACTGCTAAGAATGCCCGTGACCGTCACTTCCAGGCTATCCTCCCGTTGCGCGGTAAAATCCTGAATGTAGAGAAAGCTATGGAACACCGCCTTTTCGAGCATGAGGAAATCGCCAACCTGTTCCGTGCCCTTCGTGTCACCATTGGTACCGAGGACGATCCCAAGGAACCCAACATTTCTAAGCTCGCTTACCACAAGATTATTATCATGACTGATGCTGACGTGGACGGTGCCCACATTGCAACGCTGTTGATGACATTCTTCTTCCGTTGTATGCGTCCCGTAATCGAGAACGGCTATCTCTATCTCGCAACTCCACCGTTGTACAAGTGTGTGCGCGGCAAGAACGAGGAGTATTGCTGGACTGATGCTCAGGTACAGAAGTTCATTGCTGAGAATGGTGACAAGACCAAGGTTTACCGATTCAAAGGTCTCGGTGAGATGGACGATAAAGAACTTCGTGAAACTACAATGGCTCCCGAGCACCGCATGCTGAAACAGGTGCAGATAAGCGATGCTGTTGAAGCTGAACGCGTGTTCTCAATGCTCATGGGTGACGACGTTGAACCACGCCGTGACTTCATCGAGGCTAACGCCAACTACGCTACCATCGACGCTTAAAGCCGAGGTATAGATAAAAGCACAGCCGGGACCTGGGGATGCCTTAGTCCCGGTTTTGTTTTATTATAACCTACGTCACACTTAGTGATTCTCAAGCTCCCTAATTATGGAAAAGAATCTTGACGAACAAATAGAGGAAACGCTGAAGATTTATTTAGCATCTGGCGTTGAAAATCAGGTAGATTATCAGAAATTCTACCTTTACTCCATTGTGACCCATTCAACTGCTATAGAAGGATCTACTGTGACTGAAGTTGAGAATCAGCTACTGTTTGACGAGGGAATTGCTGCTAAAGGTCGTTCCTTGACTGAGCAGATGATGAATGTTGATTTAAAGGATGCTTATCTTTATGCTTTTAAGATGGTGTCTGATAGTCAGAGTTATACTCCAGATTTGTTACAGCAGCTTTCATCACTTGTGATGCGCCGTACCGGTAGTCAATATTCAACGATGGGTGGCAATTTTGATTCTTCTAAGGGTGAATTCAGATTGTGTAATGTCAGTGCAGGCATTGGAGGAAGAAGTTACCTATCTTTCAATAAGATACCGCGAGCTGTAGAGGAATTCTGTAATTGGCTTAATTCTGAAATTTCCACGGTTGACAGAACGGATATCGCCGGGGGTTATCGCCTTAGTTTTGAAGCTCATTTCCGGTTAGTTACAATTCATCCTTGGGTTGACGGTAACGGAAGAACTACCAGGCTTGTGATGAATATGCTTCAACGACAGCTGGGGCTGGTACCATCGATTGTCAGGACGGAAGACAAGGCAGAATATATCCAGGCACTGGTTGACAGCCGTGAAAACGATGATTCATCCATTGTTCAGGATGTGATGCTCAGGCATCATATCGCTAATCTCAATCGCAGAGCATCGCAGTATTGTGAAAATGACGGTGTAAATCTCAAAGATGACGGTGTAAATCTAAGAAGTGACGGTGTAAAAATACTTAGCAAGACACTTCAACGAGTCCTGAAAGCTATTAATGAAAATCCTGAAATCAGGACCACTGAGCTTATTGAGAACCTTGGCGTATCAGAATCCACAGTTACCAGGTCAACAAGGGAACTTAAGAGACTTGGTTTAATAAGGCGAGAAGGTTCTGACAAAACAGGAAAATGGATTATTTTAAAGTGACTCCGGTCATGGAAATAATAATGCATCAGAAACCGGAAATTTTGTTCAAGGTTTTATAAAATTTTGAACACTTATATACTTTAATCGTTATATTTATAGTGGTGTTATATTAAAGTTAAGCAGATAAAATGTTACTTAACGATGATAGGCATCCCGTTTCAACTACATAACATTGATTTACAAAGCTATGACACGTTCAATGACCAAAAAATCAAGTGACCGCCTGAATGCCCTTATCAGGGAATGGGTGGGTCAACAAAAAAATAATACGTTTAATTATAAACAGGTGTCTCACGGGATAAATGCCGGCTCACCTATGGAGCAACGTGCGGTAGCACTGGCTCTTGCAGGAATGGCATTTGATGGTGAGCTTCAGGAAGTGTCGCCCGGGAAGTATCGTCGCCCCCAGCAGGCTACTACGGCTGAGGGTAT
The DNA here is from genome assembly GCA_014800105.1 of Bacteroidales bacterium. Lineage (GTDB taxonomy): Bacteria > Bacteroidota > Bacteroidia > Bacteroidales > Muribaculaceae > JAAVFS01. The sequence goes on from JAAVGQ010000021.1 coordinate 13,715, forward strand.
TTTCGTGCGCCGCAGCAACGGTAAGAATAGCGTACTGCTTGACGACGATACTGAACCGATTGCAGTGGCTGAGAAGGATTCCATGCATGCCCTCAACGGCGACCGCGTGCTGGTTACAATCGCAGCTCATCGTCGCGATGCTGAGCCTGAGGCCAAGGTAATCGAGATTCTTGAGAAGAAGGAACAGACATTCATAGGCACCTTGCAGGTCGAGAAGCACTTTGCCATGCTGGTGACTGATTCTAAATATCTTGCGTCAGACATCTTCATCCCCAAGGCAAAGCTTAAGGGCGGTCAAGCGGGCGACAAGGCTATTGTTAAGATAACCGAGTGGCCTGAGGATGCCAAGAATCCCCGTGGCGAGGTTATAGATATACTGGGTAAAAACGGCGAGAATAATACTGAGATGCACGCTATCCTGGCTGAGTTCGGGCTTCCGTACCGTTATCCGGAGTCAATTAACCGCGCCGCACAGAAAATCGATGCCGGAATTACCCCCGAGGTTATCGCTCAGCGCGAAGACATGCGAGAGGTTGTAACGTTCACCATTGACCCGAAAGACGCGAAGGATTTTGACGATGCTCTCTCATTCAAGGCGCTTCCTAACGGCAACTATGAGATAGGAGTGCATATCGCCGACGTTACCCACTACGTTCACCCTGACTCTGCGCTAAACCGCGAGGCTGCAGAGCGAGCTACATCAGTTTATCTCGTTGACCGTGTTGTGCCCATGCTTCCCGAGCACCTCAGTAATGGCATCTGTTCGCTGAGACCTGATGAGGAAAAACTTACATTCTCGTGCATCTTTGAGATGGACAAGAACGCTAACGTAATAAGCAGCCACATAGCCCGCACAGTCATTCGCTCTAACCGCCGCTTTACCTACGAGGAAGCTCAGGAGGTAATCGAAACCGGCAAGGGTGATTATGCTGAGGAGATTCTTACTCTTGACCGCCTCGCAAAGATTCTACGAGAGGAGCGCTACAAGCACGGCTCGGTTGAGTTTGACCGCCCTGAGGTGAAGTTTGATATTGACGAAAAAGGTTATCCCGTGGGTGTTTACTTTAAGGAAATGAAGGATGCTAATAAGCTCATTGAGGAGTTTATGTTGCTGGCTAACAAGACGGTGGCAATGTACGTGGGCAAGCCTAAGGCCAGGAAGAAACCTAAGGCTTTCGTTTACCGTATTCACGATCAGCCTGACCAGACTAAGCTCCAGGATCTTGCGAGCACGGCTGCAACCTTCGGCTACAAGATTAAGACAACCGGAACACCTGAAGCCATAAATCAGTCAATCAATAAGATGCTGGCTGAGGTGAAAGGACGTGCCCAGGAGAACTTCCTTTCGACTCTTGCTGTTCGTGCGATGGCTAAGGCTATTTATTCAACTGACAATATCGGCCACTATGGCCTTGGATTTGAATATTATACTCATTTCACTTCGCCCATTCGCCGCTATCCTGACATGATGGTTCACCGCTTACTTGAACGTTATCTTAATGGTGGCCGCAGCGTGAACGTGGATAAACTTGAAGAGGAGTGCAAGCATTCATCTGAGCAGGAGAAACGTGCCAGTGACGCAGAGCGTGCATCAATCAAGTTCAAGCAGGTCGAGTATATGGCTGACCGCCTTGGTGAAGTTTACAACGGTGTTATTACCGGCGTGACCGAGTGGGGCTTATATGTAGAGCTTGAGGAGAACCTCTGCGAGGGTCTCGTTCCCGTGCGTGAACTCGATGATGACTACTATGATTTTGATGAAAAGAATTTCTGCCTCATAGGTCGAAAGAATCACGTCCGCTACCGTCTCGGC
>JAAVGQ010000075.1 GCA_014800105.1 Bacteroidales bacterium
TGATACACCGTAAGTGTATTCAAGGCTGTTACCCTTCTGTACTTCATTATCGTCAAGCAGAATATAGATAGTCTCGCCGGCCTTCACGGGAGTAGCGGTAATATCTATCTTGGTGCCGGGATAGTAAGTGAAGGAACCTGCCTCAGTGAAGGGCTCGCCATCACCATTCTGAGGAACAGCATTGAAATCAATACCAGGCTCTACAAGGAAGTTAATCTGTACAGGCTCAACCTTAGAGTCATATACACGAATCTTGGGAGCGTTTCCACCCTTGAAGGCATCCTCAGGAAGTACGAAACCATTGTATTCCTTAGAATATTTAACGAGTTCATCACCTACATACAAGCCTGGCAACAGAGCCTCGTCATCAGGAGCTTCATTAGGTTCGCCATTCTCGTTCATACCAAAGTAACCGGCAGGGAGCTTGAAGATAAGCGGGAGGTCATCGTCGCTGAACTTCACGGGCACACCACTCTCAACTGACACATCAGTCTTGATAGTCTTGCCGTTACCAAGGGTAAGGGTAGCACCACTCATTCCTTCAGCGTCAATATAGAAATTTGCATCATTAGAACGTTCAAAAGTCTTGGTGGTAACCGTCACAGTGCCGGTAGCAAGGCTTGAAAGTCCACCTGTAGCGGGATCAAATGTAAATCCACCTGTGGTGGCTACATTTGAAATGTAAGCACCTTCCTGAGTTGTAGCAATGAAGAGTTCCTTGATGCGGGTAGAAAGCGTAAGCTTGTTAGCTGCTGCGGTCAAGGGATATTCATTACCAGCAGCGTCAGTTACACGGAGCTGGTCGTAAGTGATACCGTCGCCAAGGTTAAATGTAATATCATTAACCTGCTTCTTGACAGTGAAATTGACATCCTTGACACCGAGAGTCTCAGTCTGATCGATTGAGAAGGGCTGGCCATTCTTGGTGATTACGAAATCAAATTCATTACCTTCGTTCTCAGCAAAGCTGATGGTATTACCGGTAGAAAGCTTGTAGATACCGCTGTAACCACCCACATCCTGACCGTTGTGGAGAACTGAAATATTAAGACCATCTTCAATATCATAGGTAACAGTATTAACATTACCATGAGAAGTTGAACGATAAATCTTCAGTTCAGCACCCTCTGCAAAGTCAGGGAATGCATAGTTTCCTGTCTCGGGATCAATCTGGTAGAGCTCATTATCAGCAATAACAATCACATTAGGTTCAGCCTTTGAAGATGAACCATAGGAAATATTGGTAGCAAAAGGCATATCCTTGTCAGAGTAATTAACAAGTGTCTTAGCTCCATTCTTTCCAAGTGTTATTGTCTTTGCCATGACAGTACCAGGTGCAAGAACAATAGAGTTCAGGCTACCAACAGCCTCATTGTTATCAAGAGTAACATACATTGTTTTCTCGCGCGGATAATCCTCGAGGACAACCTCGATATCCATGTTACGCTTGATACCGGTTACTATACCAGTTACGGGATCATAACCAAGAGGATTACCAGTCGATTTATCATTTACACCTGTAACTTGAAGTACACTTGTGGTGGAAACAATTTTATATTGATCCAGTTTGCTAAAATTATCACTCTCAACTAAAGAACCGCTATTAGTAATAGTTTTAGATTTAGGGGTCTGCCAGCTGGAAAGATTGGGATTAACTTCAGTAATCTGAATTTTATTGCTTGTACTTAATGTTCCATTATTTGTTACTGACACATTGAAAGTCATAGGAATAGCTTCAATCAAGAAGTTATAATATGCTGCTTCGTTTCGATCAGAACATTGATTCATCATCCACTCAGTATACTTTCCCTCGCTATCCAACCCGACTTCCCTATAATTCGTACCAGAATTATCTGAAAATTTAATTCTGTAGTCTTCAGGATTCGGAGTCCAGATGGTAAACTCATTAGCAAACGGAATATATAGCTCCTTACTTTCATCATACTCGACAGCCTGCCGGTTACTATAACTGTAATAGTATTTGGCGCCTCCTTGAACGCTAATTCGTACCTTTGAAACCTCAGGCATTTCAGTCAAAATTTGGAATTCAACATTCATCGGCACTTCATATGTTACTAAAATATCGCTGTATAAAGCAGAGGCAGGAAAGCTTTCAATAACACCGTCACCATAAACATAGTAATCGCCCGAGGGATTGATGGGGAGGGTACAAAGTATTTCATTATATCCTTCCGAGTGGGTATACTCTGGCATTATCCTGAATTTCATCGGGAAATGTCCCGCCTTAAATTCCCCATTATTACCCACAGAACTACCATATCCCCATAAGATTCTTGAAGGGTAATTATCTTCGCCAGGGATTGGAGAATACTCCAGACGTACAGGAGGTCTTACACAATATTCCTTTGAATAGCCATAATCCCAGTTATATTGTTCGACATACCATTCATTTCCTTGCTTACGCCAACCCTCCACGTCTGCAGGCTTTTGTATATTCGTGCTTACAGTGTATATATTTGAAACATGTTCTGTAGTAAGTTTAATGGTCTGGCCACCTTTAACACCTGAAATCTGGAGCATAGGTGCATTAAAAATAACGCCAATGGGATTACTTTCAACCTTATTTATCTGGACATTACGGCTCTCCTTCGATATTTTCATGTCATATATAGCCTCCTTGTGACCATTCCATGGCAAAGTTATCGAAGTAGTCTTACCAGTAAGCGGGAACTTCTTCCCATTAAATTCGAGAGCCACCCCCTCCCAGATTTCACTTTCTACAGTGATTTCAGGGAACGCTGCATGATGGCTTAAGCTAAGGCTCTTGTCTACCATGGGTATGGTAATTACACCATTCGAGTCTTGCTTATAAACTTCTCCTCTACCGTCTTCAACAAGTTCACCGGGGTTACTACCTGTTATGGTCATCACATCACCGGGACGGCAGTAGATAGTGGGACTCTTGTAGAAATCATTGAGAGGCATTCCATTAAGGAAGAATTTAAGCGTCTCTGCAGGACGATACAAAAACTCAGCCTTGATGGTAGCAGGATTATTCTCAAAGATTTCAATCTTGTCATCAAAAGTCTTGGTTGAACTATTATACTTAGTGAGATCTGTTCTACTAATAAAATTACCGTTAACCTTCAGTCCGTTAACGAAGATGTGACCGCTTTTGTAAGAGAGCGGGAAATCCTCGTCATGAACTTTTACGGCATGTTTTTTTGTTTTTGCTGTGAGAGGATACTGATACTCCTTACCATTGAGATTTCCATCAAGAATGAGATAGGTATCTTTACTATGATTATACTCAATATTGACAGTCTTGTCACGGTTATAAGCCGTGGGGTTAATAGTAACCGTTGAACCTGACTCAATTGAATAACTTGTATACGGGTTACATTTTTTTCCATTGAGATCAAAGTCATAGATCTTCCAACCGGCAGTTTTATTACGGTTCTCAACTGTTATCTTGGGATTAGCCTCGCCTGGATTAATCCATGTATAATTACTGGTTAACCCGGAAACTTCTGTACCATTAATCCTTACAAGAACCTCCTCAGGATGAGTAACCTTAAAGAAAACCTTAAATCTTTCTTTAAAAGTTGCATTAACCTTAAAGAAAGGAGACATTATTATTTCCGATGCACTGGAAGCATCTGAAACAACCTTAAACTTAAAGAGATTAGCAGTGGTAACTGATAAATTCTCAATTCCATTACTATAGTAGAAATTACGAGTAAAGATATAATCATCATTCGTGTAATTAGCCTTGAGCTTAATTTCTACATTAGCACTATTAGGCACTGTATAATCGCTCTTAGTATAAGTAGTATAGGGCACAGTTGTACCGTTCACTTTGAAGTACTCAACGTTAGAATACACCAAAGCCGCATTAGCCTCAGGGGTAATGGGGGTAGATTCAAGCGCAAAATTGAAAGGAACATTAGCTACAGCAACATTGTGACGCACAGTAATATTCTGGTCACCAGTTACTGTTTGTTTGCTGACATCAATCTTTGCAGCATGAACAGTACGATAAGTTCTACTGCTACCTTTAGGCCAGCTATCACTAAAATAACCGGTAGTAGCTGTAATACCTCTACCACTGGGCACGGTGATTTTACTTACACGACCATTCGATTCATCCTCATCGATAAGGTACCACTCGGTCTGGGTATTCTTATCATAAGGAATGGTCAGCGTGCCATTGCTGGTAAACTTAGAGGCAGGATAGTATTCATAGATACCGTAGCTTGCACAATAAAGGCCAAGGTTCGTAACATCTTTGTCTGTAACATTAATTACGAGTCTTGACTTTTGAAGGTCAGTACTATTAGCTCTAAGAAGGGTGACAATTTTATATTCTTCCAACTCTTCGGGGAAGAATGATGCATTCCAGATATTAACCTTGTGGAAGTTACCGTTAATATCCGTCGCGCCTGAATAACCCTTAAATGAATGTTGGCTTTCATTAATCCATTCGAAAAGACCCTTTACACGAGTGGGCTTATCCTTCTTGGGAATGAAATACCAACGATATCCGTCAGCATCCAATCGTGGAGGATTCACACCGCTCTGCGTGGCGGTATAATACCACACAGCAAGTGCCGAGTCCTTTTTCATTCGGATTACGTAATAATCATTCAGGTCATAACTACAGCCGGCGGGAAGCGAGACAGCTGCCTCCAACTTACTCTGAGTGGGGGACAGCATGCTACCGCCTATGAGGGCTATCAAACCAAAGATTACTACAAATATCCGTGAGAGATATTTTTTCATTGATTGATTTAGTTTAATTATACTTGCTTAAAATAAAAGATAATTCTGTGATTATCAAATGCTTTGTGGAGGACTGAACTATTTGCCTTGCGTTATGTGATAATTGTGAATTTACAAGACGATTATTTGTGATTTTTGTTCAGAAAAGCGTGATGAGATAGGGCAAAATCAGCAAAGTCCACAAGCAGAATGGTGACACGCGGGGTCACCGTGGCCGGGTGTGTGCCGGGCGTGGCGCTGCACGATGCAAATCGCCGTTGATAACATGAAGATGGCTCGCAGGGAGGCCACACGCCGACACACAACGTGAGCCGGCAGAATAGCTGACGTAACAGCCAGCCAATGCAACAATTTTTGTTTCATCGATAGTAATTAGTTAATTATACTTGTTTGTTTATATAGTTTCAGACGGTTTCAGGTTTCTACGTTTATATATAGCTATAATCTTTTCAGTTTCAAATTGTTGCATTAAGCCCGCAGGGAGCTTGATTGTTGGGGCGCGATATATCGCGTCAGCAACAGACATCGCGGTGGAAGAGACTTCGCCGCCCACGGAGTGGGCTTGACACGTTAACCCCGGGTCATCCCGGGGTGGCGATCCCGATTCTTTTCCTCTCCCCGCTC
>JAAVGQ010000076.1 GCA_014800105.1 Bacteroidales bacterium
TCTTTGACGAGGTGGACGTTGACGCTACCACTCAGGACTACCGTCGCAACCACTTCCGCAAGGGTCGTAGCATCACTACCTGCCTCAAGCTCGTCGACTACCCCACTAACGACAATGATGTTACCGCTATAAGCCAGCGTAAATCATTGATTCACGGTATTCACCTTATGGGCATTTCTGAAATGTACCTTATTGCTGCTGATGCACTGCTCAAGACCAATTACCAGAAGGCTGTAGAGTATTTCAACACTGAGATTTCTTCACGCGGTCTCACAACACTGCGCGGCAGCGAAACGCTCACGGCCGACCGCATCTTCAACGAGTTCCACAAGGAGCTTTACTGCGAAGGCCAGCATTGGTTTAACATGAAGCGCGTCAATGCTGACATTCAGTCAAACGCAATCAATGCAACCATCGAGGCTCCCGGTGATAATATCTACGTGCTTCCCGTTCCCCAGGAAGAATTTGAATATCGTCCTGAAGAAAATCTTTAATCTTCCCACATGTCAAAATCAATTTAAAGATGAAATTAAACATATCTAAATATATAGCAAGTGGATTAGCTGTCATCGCTCTCCTACCGGCATGTAGCGAAGATAACTATAAACTGTATGATACAACCCAGAAAGACTCGGTATTCTTTGAATTTCGCAATGCGAAAAATGAAATCGTTGATGAGATTGACTACGCTTTCAACTATGATATTGCTGACGTTCACACAATCGAGATTCCTGTAATCCTCATGGGTATGCCCAAGGATTATGAACGCACCATCAAGATTGAAGCCATTGAGGAAGGCACCACCATGAAGCCTGACGTCAATTACACTATCACTAACAACGTGATTGCGCCCAACGAGGTGAAGGGAGTTGTGAACATCAACCTGCTTCGTAATAACGATCCCGATATTCTTTCAGAATCAAAACAGCTCGTACTGACAATCAGCGAGAACGATGACCTGAAATCAGTGGGTGAGAACAAGATTACCATCACTTACTCTGACATTCGCCCCACTGCTCGCCCCTCATGGTGGACCACCTGGGGTCCCAAGCCGGTTTATTCTTACGAGAATATTCAGCTCTTCTTTGATTACTTCTACCGTCTTGTTCCCGAAGCAAGCCCTGAGATTTTCAAAGAAATGATTGATGCTTACGGCGACTATTTCGTGAAGGCATCCAACATTCAGGGACCCTTCACAATGTATGAGGGCTTCCTGCGCCAGTATGTCATGATTCCCATGTATCATGAACATCCTGAGCTTGAATGGTACGATTCACCCCTGTGGTAATCTATGAGTTTAATCAGTTATTAAATCTTTCAAATCAAGAATAAAATGAAATTAAGATATAAACTGTCAGGTATGTTCGCGATTACAGTCATGACACTGCTGTCAAGCTGTATCGATGACTCAAGTAACTATGGCGGTATGCCCGTTCCTGAGCTTAAGGTTATCACTAATGAACCTGACCCTGACAAGCTCCCGATTGTTAACTTCAACTATGGCGAAGACTGCGTGATTGACCCCAAAATCAACTATAACGGTACCGGCAAGCTCGAATACGAGTGGAGCGTCGGCACCTTGAACAATGGCGTCAAGGGCGAGCTCGAATACGTTGGCTCCGAACCTGTACTGAACTACTTCTTCCATCAGGGAGGTAGCTATTACGCTCACCTCAAGGTGACTGACGGTGTTGTAGGTGCAGTTCAGGACTACCAGGTTAACATCAACCGTTCTTTCGAACAGGGTTACCTCATCGTTTCTAACGATGCCAATAACATCGGTAATCTCGCCTTTATCAAGGATATTACCCCTGAGGATAAAGAGGCCGGCATCACATCACTCGTGATGGAACACTGCCTTGAGCGTGTTAATGAAAATTTCACCCCCGAAAACATCGCCGGCGCTACAATGATGCGCCTGTCATGGCCATCATCAATCACTCGCATTCTCGTGAGCTGTGGTAGTAAATCAATGTTCATTGACCCCAATACATTCATTTCAATTGCCACCATCGACCACCAGAGTGTAATCCCCGGCTTCAAGGCTGACATGCTCGTGGGCGGCTCAAACGCTCTTGCCTACGACTCAAAGATGAGGCGTTTCATCACCCTGCGCGGTGAGGATATGCTCGGAATCGTGAGCAGCGAGGAACGTGGAACATTCGACACATTCTTCTATGGCACATACTATGCCTGGGGTACCCAGTATTATCACAACTTCTTTGTTAACCGTTCACCCCTCAACGTATTCCACATGGGCTACGGTGGTCAGATAAACTGCAACGAGCTGGTTGACAACAACGGTACTCCAATATTTGAAAATCAGGAACTCGTGAGCGTGTTCATGGGTGAAACTGAGGAGGTATATGATGAATACTATGATTACTGGTATGACATCTATCCCACTCACATTATCACTCGCGACTTGACTGACGGGAAGTATTATCACGTGAAGCTCAGCGGATTTAGCCCCAATGATTCCGAAATCTTATTCTACTCTCGAATCGAAATCCCCTGCAATTCTCTGACCGCAATTCCCGCTACCGAAGGTCCCACAGCCGTATCAGAGACCTATCACCGCACTTACTACTCTAATGGCAATAACGTTTATGTAATGCTCGTTAACGAGACCGGAATCGCCCTCCCCTCAACCTCTCAGGCAGCTCTCACCTTCCCCGCTGATGAAGAAGTAACGTTCATGACCATAAATACATCCAACGATGACCTACTGGTTGCCACCGCTAATAAGAACACTGGTCGCGGTAATGTCTATATCTACGAGTCAGCTAACGTGCGCACTGACATGCCGGGCGCAAAAGCGAAGGCTGAGTATAAGGATTGCGCTGACCGCATCTCAAACATATTCTATAAACCTCGCGTAGCAAACTGATTTCTAGTTAATACCAACACTAATGAAACCCATTAAATTTGCACTTTTATCGATTCTGACTCTTGGCTGTACCGCCGGGGGTCTGAATCTTGATTTTGACGTCACCCCTACCGGAGAGCTTAACACTGAGGATTTACACATCTACCTCCAGCCCATTAATTCTGACGCCAATGCGCCCGAACTATCACGCACTGAAAAGGGAACCTATACTACCAGTCTCGAGCCTGATCCAAGTGGCATTTACTATCTCTATGCTACGTTGCCTGACGTCCAGATGTCAGTTCCGGTCTACATAGTACCAAAGCACAACAAAGAGAAAATCAAACTCTCGAAAGGCGCAAATTATGCTCTTATTACATCACTCAATGATGCGCCCAACAAGGCACTGAGCGCGTTTGCAGAAAAAACCATTGACAAGGCTCGCACTATCGGCACAAGACTTTCCGAACTTAGCGATGGACAGGTAAAGTCATTGCTGTCAAGTTACACCAGTGATGCCGATTCTATAATCGCTATCAAAAAGTTACCACAACCGGTACAGGACTACATTCGCATGTGGGCTTACACTGCGGCTAATGATGCCAACTCTCTCGCCGAACACCTTGCACACCATGCCGGACGAAAGCTCAATTTTTCCACTGAGGACATTCTTCCAGCAGCGGCTTCAGTTCTTGACAATCCGATGGCAACTGCCTTTCAGAGTGCACCTCTCACCATTATGAAATCTATTCCCCGCGGCCCTCTATCAGCACGTATGGCTTCTCTCTACAGCATGTACAAGACGCCCGAGGTGAGAGATATGGTAACACCTCTATTGGTAAATTCATTTCTCGATACTTTCGACTACTGTAATAACTTTGAAGATGGTGACCGCGAATTACAGGCCGTAATCAGTCAATACGAACTCCCTTCAAGCTATCTCGACACCTTCCGCTCACGTAGCGCCTCAATTCCCGGCGCTGCGTTCCCTGAAGTCAAGCTCGTTGACAAGGACGGCAATACAGTTGATTTCAGCAGTTTTAAAGGGAAATACGTCTACGTTGACCTCTGGGCATCATGGTGCGGACCATGCTGTCAGGAAGTACCTTATCTCCAAGCTCTTGAAAAAGAACTTGACGGCGGTGACGTGGTTTTCGTGTCAATATCCACTGATTCTAAAAAGGAGCCGTGGCTCAAGAAAATGACTCAGCTTGAAATGCACGGAAACCAGTTGTGGAACTCTGATGGCGAGCTTGCCAAGAAACTAAACGTCAGGGGTATACCCCACTTCCTCCTCTATAACCCCGACGGAACGCTCAATACCTATAACATGAGTCGTCCCAGTGCACCTGAAACCAAACTCAAACTCCAATCTCTCAAGAAGTGATAAACGAAATCAAAGAATTCAACCGCTCTTTTGTAGCAAATCGTGAGTATGAGCGATTTGCCACCAGCAAATACCCTGATAAAAAGATTGCCATCGTAACCTGCATGGACACCCGCCTCATAGAACTGCTGCCGGCCGCCCTCGGGTTTCGCAATGGCGACGTAAAAATCATCAAGAACTCCGGGGGTACAATCGTGAACCCCTTTGACTCAACCATGCGTTCCATTCTCGTTGCCGTGTACGAACTGGGCGTGAACGAAATCATGGTAATTGGTCACACAGGCTGTGGCGTTCAGGGTATGGATGCCAACGAGATGCTCCACACGATGAAAGAACGCGGTGTCAGCGAGGAGCACATCTCTCTAATGCAACACTGCGGCATCAACCTCAAGGAATGGCTCCATGGCTTTGAGGACACTGACGCAGCTGTAAAAGAAACCGTCGACCTTATCGCCCGTCACCCATTGATGCCACCCGCAGGTGTAAACGTACAGGGGTTTGTCATGGACAGCTATACCGGCGAGCTCCGCGAGCTCAACTGCAACCTTCCCGAATCATAAGGGATAAATTGATAAAGTTGCACAGGTTTAGTGTGAAAAGAGAAAGAAGAAAGTGTGGGCATCCACACTTTTTTTGTATTTTTGTGTATTAAACGCAAAAATAGTATAGATATGAATTTCGGCTATATATGGAGAAATCTCCCTCCGGTAACTAAAAATCTGCTTATCATCAACCTTCTTGTATGGTTGGCCATCAACCTGCTGGGTCACGGCACAGTGAATAGTGCGATAATACGCTACGGCGCGCTACACTACTTCACCTCCAGTGACTTCCTGCCGTCACAGCTGTTCACTTACATGTTCATGCATGAAAGCTTCTGGCACTTGTTCTTCAACATGTTTGCACTGTTCATGTTTGGTGGCATAATAGAACGCACGTTAGGGAGCGCCAAGTTCCTGTTTTACTATGTTTCATGTGGTGTTGGTGCGGCTCTGATCCAGTTAGGCGTTTATGCTGTAATTATCAACCATTACGAGTCAATCATAGGGTATGACCTGTTGCAGATGATTGAACATGAGGGCGCGGACATCCTGCGCGGAATGCAGAATTTCCGTAATCCTGATGCCGCATATATCAATCAGCTCGTCAACATTCCCACGCTTGGTGCTTCAGGTGCCGTATACGGTATCCTGCTGGCATTCGGTTTCCTCTTCCCTCGCCAACCCATTTACCTGATGTTCATCCCCGTACCCATTCAGGCCCGCTGGATGGTCATAGGTTATGGCGTCATTGAGCTTCTCCAGGCAATGAATAATAACCCGGCCGACAATGTCGCTCACCTGGCTCACCTGGGTGGCATGATTTTCGGTCTCCTCATGCTCCTTTATTGGAAATATAACAATCGTCGTGCATGATGTATAAACAAAAGAGAATATCGGTTATGTCCCGTTTCAGGAGCTTGTCAATGCCATTGATGCTCGTTATCATCAATGTCGTTGTGCTTCTGGGTGTGACACTTTGTGCCTTTATTTCTCGAATAGGCGGTGGCAGTCTAAATCTTGCCACCCTTCTCCTGGACATGCCGGGAGGACTGAAAGCAGTCATGAAACCGTGGACAGTCATTACCTATATGTTTACACAGACTGATGTGATGCACTGTCTTTTCAACATGCTATGGCTCTATTGGTTTGGCGTGCTGTGGGAACGCTTCTCATCAGGTCGACACCTGCTGCAGCTATACTTCCTGAGTGGATTGGGCGGTGCAATAGCATTTTTCCTCATGTCTATCACTAACGGTGGTAGCGGAATGTATCTCGAGGGTGCGTCAGCAGCCGTGATGGGTATTGTAGCAGCGACCGCCATCATGATTCCCAATGTAAAACTCAACCTGTTCCTTTTCGGAGCCGTTAAACTCAAGTGGATTGCTATCATATCAATAGTATTCTTTGCATTGGGTGCCTCAGGTCACACGGCAACCGCTCATTGGGCTCACTTGGGAGGCGCCGTTGCCGGTGCCGCTTATGCCATGTGGCTAAAATATATTCATCTTAAACCACGTATAACCCACAAGGTACCCAGTAATTCAGCACGTGCCCGTGAGGAGCTTGATGAGCTTCTTGACAAGGTCCGCGTTTCAGGTTACGGCTCGCTTACCGCCAATGAACGCCGTCGTCTTTTTGAGCTAAGTCACCGTGTTTAATATGCGTGAAAAGTGATTATCACTATGAAAGGTCTGTTTAAACTTATATTACTGATTATAAACATTGCCGCAACGGTCGCCATGATTGTTTCGGCGTATGGCGGTCACGTGAATCCACAACTTTCTTCACTGCCTGGAATCGCGCTGATGCTCTTGCCGTTGATTTCCATTTTCATGGTGGTATTGCTGGTAGCTGATCTCCTGCTTTGGAGGCGCATGGCCTTCCTGCCGGCCTTCACGATACTTTTATGTGCGTCACCTCTATGGAATCTGTGCCCTCTCAATATCACCCGGCCACAAGCCTCCCCGGGTGAACGAACCCTCAAGATTCTCACTTACAACGTATATAATTTCAACTATAACCATAATTCGTCATCAGGAAACATCAACAACAATCTCTCAACAATACTGAATACCGACGCTGACATCGTGTGCCTGCAGGAGGCCGCGGTTAGTAATCTTGCAGGATGGAAAGCATATCAAGCTCAAGCTGATTCACTTTGTGAACGCTACCCTTATCGCTCCACAACGGCCGGACAGCTCACCGTATGGTCACGTTATCCGTTTACTGAAATCAACCTCGTGCAGCCTGAGGATCCCACGGCTTTTTTTCAAGGACTGAAGATTGATATCGACAGCTTTCCTGTAATGCTCTATAACGTTCACTTGCAATCAATAGGACTCAGCCCTGAGGACAAAAAACTTTATAAAAGTATCACCAACAAGGTTACCACCCACAAGCTTGAAAAAGCCCGTGAAGGACTACTCGCCAAGCTCTCCCATGCCATGAAAGAACGAGCCGGGCAAGCTGTACTGTTGCGACAGCAGATAGACTCGGTGGGCGGTCAAAATATCCTCGTAGCAGGGGACTTCAACGACATTGCCGACTGCTGGAGCCAACGCGAGATTATGGGGCACTCCATGAAGAGCGCGTTCGCAACCACCGCGTTTGGTCCCACGGTAACTTACTACGCTAACCGCTTCTATTTCAACATTGACCACATCCTTTACAGCGATAGTTTCACACCGCTTAACTATACTCGCATAAAATCGCTTGCAAGCGACCATTACCCCGTGCTCGTAACGTTCTCAATTCCACCTGCTAAATGAGCGAACTGATAGAAATACCCAAGATTCCTGACGCGAGAGGAAACTTGTCATTCATTGAAAATGGTGACAGGCTGCCCTTTGTGATGGAACGCTGCTACTGGATATATGATGTTCCCGGTGGAGAGGTGCGTCACGGCCATGCTTTCCGCCGCCAGCACGAGATGATAGTGGCACTGGCAGGAAGCTTTGATGTAGTGCTTGATGACGGAAACGGCCCACAGCGTTACCACCTTGCACGCTCTTACTATGGTCTGTATGTTCCGCCTATGACATGGCGCATGATTGATAATTTTTCCACATGCTCCGTTGCCATGGTACTGTCATCTACCACCTACGAGGCTGATGACTATATCGAGGATTACAACCAATTTATCAGCGAATTGAGCAATGCTGAGATTCCCGCTCTTACACACAACTCAGCAAGAGTTTCCTTCCCGGATGCTATCAAGACTCGTGGCCACTCAGTTTCAAGCATAAATCATTGCGGAATAATAGAATTACCCCGCCACAGGCATCCCAACGGTTCACTCTCGGTTGTCGAGAACACCAGTGGGTGCCCCTTTGAAATCAAGCGCGTTTTCTATCTCTATGACGTTCCCGGAGACTCGGAGCGTGGCGGCCATTCCCACTATGAAGCCAAGGAACTCATCGTAGCCGTGAGCGGTAGCTTCGATGTCACTCTTGATGACGGCCACTCTCAACACACATTCACTCTTAACCGCCCCTACCGCGCACTTTACGTTGAGGAAGGAATATGGCGCAGTTTAGGCAACTTCTCATCCGGTTCAGTGTGCTTGGTTCTTACGTCTCACGTCTATGACCCGGCTGACTATGTGCGTGATTACAGCCTGTTTAAACACCTCACAGCCCACAAGATATGAAACCCAAGATTCCATTCCTTGACCTCAAGCGGCTTAATGAGCCTTACATGGAGGAGATGACCGTCGCCATGAGCAACGTTATCTCGTCAGGGTGGTATGTGGGGAGCCCTGTCAATCAGGTTTTCGAGAAACAACTCGCCGATTACTTGGGTGTTACCGAAGTCGTGGGCGTAAGTAACGGACTCGATGCACTCACACTTATACTTTGCGCTTACATTGAACTGGGCAAGCTAAGCCCGGGCGATGAAGTTATTGTGCCGGCTAATACCTATATTGCGTCGGTTCTCGCAATTACACGTGCCGGACTTAAACCCGTGCTCGTAGAACCGTCAGCATCGACACTCAATCTCGACAGCACTCTCGTAGAGGCTGCCATTACACCACTCACCCATGCTATCATGCCCGTTCACCTTTACGGCCGTGCATGCTGGGATGAAGAACTCAAAGATATTGTTACCCGACATAATCTCATTGTTGTAGAGGACAATGCTCAAGGATTAGGAAGTACAGCATTGACCTCCCCGCTGTTTGGAACCTCAAAAATGACCGGTGCATTAGGTCACGCGGCTGCTTTAAGTTTCTATCCCACTAAGAACCTTGGCGCTCTTGGTGATTCAGGAGTAGTTGCCACTCATGACCCTGAGTTAGCTGCAACGGTTCGCGCGCTTGCCAACTACGGTAGCGACCGCCGTTATCACAATATCTTTAAAGGTTTTAACTGCCGTCTCGATCCCGTTCAAGCCGCCGCACTGACTGTCAAACTCAAATATCTTGACCGCGATAATAACCGCCGTCGCGATATTGCCCGAAAATATACTGACGTTATCAAGTCTCCATTCATGGAACTGCCGGTACCGGCTGACTTTCAAACGACTAATTTTCACCAGCTTGTAGCTCTGTCACCTCACCGTGAAGAACTGCGACAGTGGCTGGACCACAACGGTATCGCTACCGACATTCATTATGCCGTTCCGCCCCACCGCCAGCCATGCTACAAAACTGAGTTCTCGCACTATCACTTACCGGTGACCGACGGTCTTGCTACTCAAGTGATAAGCCTTCCAATCGCTCCTTATCTCGCTGACGAGGATGTCGATTATATCATTAACTGCATTAATTCATTCTCTCCCGCTAAATGATTGAAAAATGGCACGATTTAGTATAAATATCCTTGGATGCGGCTCGGCGACACCATCGCTGCGCCACCTCCCGGCTTGCCAGGTTATCGACTTCAGGGATAACCTGATGATGATTGACTGTGGCGAGGGCGCTCAGCTCAGCATGCGCCGCATGAAACTCAAGTTTTCCCGACTTAACCACATCTTCATCAGCCATCTTCACGGCGACCATGTGCTTGGTCTCCCTGGACTGCTCTCAACGCTCGCGCTTCACGGTAAAACCGGGACTGTAACCGTACACACCTTCCCTGAGGGCATAGAGATACTGAAAAAGGTAGTTGACTTCTTCTGTCGCGAGCCGGAATACGACATCGTGTTCCAACCGGTTGACCCTGCAGGAGGAGTTGTCTACGAAGATCATGCAATTAAGGTAACTGCCTTCCCTCTCTACCACCGCGTGCCTTGCGTGGGATATATCTTCGCTGAGAAACCTAAACCCCGCCACCTAATAGGCGAGATGGTAAAATTCTACAATGTCCCCATTAACAAGCTTCACGGCCTGAAGACGGGTGAAGATTTCGTTACCCCTGACGGCAAGGTCATTCCAAATTCACGCCTGACCACACCGGCTGACCCGTCCATGAGCTACGCATACTGCTCTGATACAATTTTTGACCATCGCGTAGCTGAGGCTATTAAGGGTGTCGATGTTGTGTATCATGAAGCAACCTATATAGATGCCGACGCTCAGAAAGCTCATGATCGCGGTCACTCAACCGCCAGCGAGGCAGCACGCATTGCTATCGAGGCAGGAGCTAAAAAACTTATACTCGGTCATTACTCCAAGAGCTATCCCGACGAGTCCCGGCACCTTGCCGAAGCTCAACTCATTTTCCCCGAGACCATACTCGCTAACGAGGGTCTCACTATCGATTTACTTTAATCCTCAATGAATCAATCAGCCAATAATATGTTCGCATCCGAGGATGAGCAATACATGCGGGTGGCTCTTGAAGAAGCTCGCCGGGCGCTTGATGAAGGAGAAATACCCATCGGAGCGGTCGTTGTAGCAGGCGGTCGCATCATAGGTCGCGGTCATAATATGACAGAGGCACTCAATGACGTGACAGCCCACGCTGAAATGATGGCTATCACCTCAGCCACCCAGACAGTGGGAGGGAAATACTTACCGGACGCTACGCTCTATGTCACCATAGAACCGTGCCTGATGTGTGCCGGGGCAATAGGCTGGGCTCAGATTGGCCGCATTGTCTATGGTGCCGGAGACTCACGCCGAGGTTATACCACATTCACCGCCAATCCTTTTCACCCCAAGGCTACCGTGACTCGCGGCATCATGGAAGAGGAGTGCGCAGGTCTCATGAAACAATTCTTCACTCAACGTCGATAATGAACACTTCACATACAGAACGTATCAAAAATCTCAACAAAACCCTTCGTGAACGCATTCTCATCCTTGACGGTGCCATGGGCACCATGATCCAGAAAGAGAACCTCAAGGAAGAGGATTTCCACATTCCGGGGCACGCACCGTCAAGCAAGCGCCTTCTTGCAGGATGTAATGACATCCTCACTATCTCGCGCCCTGACGTTATCAAGAAAATCCATAAGGAATACATAGCTGCGGGAGCTGACATTATCGAGACATGCTCGTTCAATGCCAACAGTATCTCCATGGCCGAGTATGCTCTCGTAGATAAAGTTACTGACATAAACATGGCCGCCGCTGCACTTGCAAGAGAGGTAGCTGATGAAGCCGGTCGTCCTGTATGGGTTGCCGGAAGCATAGGTCCGACGTCAAAATCACTCACCATGGCCGTCAATCTCAATGACAGCATAGATTTTGACTCCATGGAAATCGCTTATCATGAACAGATTACCGCATTGTTAAAAGGCGGCGTTGACCTCTTGCTCATCGAAACAATCTTTGACACGCTAAACGCCAAGGCCGCCATTCATGCTGCTCTCCGGGCAATGAAGGAAACCGGTATCAATGTACCCGTTATAACCTCGGTAACTCTCACTGAATCAGGCCGCACTCTCTCCGGACAATCCCTTGACGCCTTCGTTATCTCGGTGAGCCATGTTAATCCACTGGCAATCAGCCTTAACTGTGGATTCGGCGCTGAGGCTCTCGTTCCTTACGTTGAATCACTTAGAGAGATTCCATGTGCAGTGGCCCTGTACCCTAACGCAGGATTGCCCGACAAAATGGGACAATACACTGAGACCCCTGAAATGATGGTCGAGGCACTGCTTCCCTTGTTCCGCTCTCAATCGCTCAATATCGTGGGAGGATGCTGCGGTACAACTCCGGCCCACATTGCAGCAATTGCTGCCGAAGCATCAAAATATCAACCTCGACCAATTCCCGCAAAAGATAATATTACCCGCCTTGCCGGACTTGACCCGCTGGTTATCAACCCGTCAAGTAATCTTATAAACATAGGCGAGCGCTGTAACGTAGCCGGGAGCCGTAAATTCCTCCGTCTTATCAACGAGGGGAACATTGACGAAGCTCTCGAAATAGCTGCTACTCAGGTAGAGAAAGGCGCTCAGGCTGTTGACATCAATATGGATGACGGACTACTTGACGCTCCCGCTTGCATGAAAAATTTCGTTACCCGCCTGCAGGTTGAGCCTCGCGTGGCCCGCGTTCCTATGGTGATTGACTCGTCAGACTGGAAAACCATCATAGCAGGATTGAAATGTGTTCAGGGCAAGCCACTTGTCAACTCCATCAGCTTNAAGGAGGGCGAAGATGCTTTCCTNNCTCANGCGCTTGAGATTAAACGCCTAGGGGGCGCAATGGTTGTAATGGCATTTGATGAAAAAGGTCAAGCCACAACCAAATTACGCAGGCTGGAGATTTGTACCCGAGCTTATAAATTGCTTACTGAAAAAGNCGGTATCGACCCGTCTGATATTGTTTTTGACCCCAACATCCTGACAATTGCAACCGGCATTGCCGANCACGATAACTATGCTATCGATTTCATCGAGACAGTCAAAGANATAAAGNACACCCTCCCCCATGCCAAGACCGGCGGCGGAGTGAGTAATCTCTCATTCGCCTTCCGTGGCAACAACTATCTGCGCGAAGCNATGCACGCGGTGTTCCTCTACCATGCGGTAAAAGCAGGGCTCGACACTGCAATTGTCAATGCTGCCGCCCTCATGCCCGTCGACGATATTGAACCGGAATTGCGTAAGGCAATCGAAGATGTTATTTTCAATACTGACGCAGGGGCTGTTGAACGTCTCACCGAGTTTGCTACACGCCTCAAACAGGAAGCACAGTCTCAGGCTCCTCAGGAAAAGAAAACCGAAAATATTTCACCTGTAGAGCAATTAAAACAGCTCATCCTTAAGGGCTCAACCCGTGATCTNGAGACCGTCCTNAACGAAGTCTCAATANAAATGCCCCGTGCCGTTGACATCATCGATGGTCCCCTCATGGAGGCTATGGACAAGGTTGGCGAAATGTTTGGTGACGGACGCATGTTCCTGCCTCAGGTCGTGAAGAGCGCTGCCGTAATGAAAGAGGCGGTCACNATCCTTCAACCTCGCCTTGACGCAGAGCTGACGGCAGCCGGAGGAGAAAATGCCGGCGAACGTCACCGCATAGTTCTCGCAACCGTCAAAGGCGACGTACATGACATTGGCAAAAACATCGTNGGTATCATCATGAAATGCAACGGATGGGATGTTATAGACCTCGGTGTTATGGTTCCGGCTGANCACATTGTAAAAGCCGTCANTGANAATAAAGCTGACGCGGTGGGTCTCAGCGGTCTGATTACACCCTCGCTTGAAGAGATGCGTCACACGGCTTCATTGCTCCGCGAGAACGGTGTGACCGCCCCTCTGTTCATTGGTGGAGCTACAACTTCAGCACTCCACACTGCGCTTAAAATCGCCCCCGAGTATGATGGAATTACGGTTCACACCCGTGACGCNGCCTCAATGCCTGGCATTGCCGCGCGCCTCATGTCTCCCGCAACCTGTGAAAAAGAGAAGGAAAGCATACTCGCTGAACAGCAGCNACTTCGTAACGAAAATTCTAAAGGTTCTAATAACAGCTCGATTTCTTTAACTGATGCGCGCAAAGCAGCACGTAAATACGACCAAGTAGNTGACATTAAGAAACCCGAAATCGGCAAGCATGATGTAGAATACTCGCCGCTTGAGTTACGTGATATCATCAACCGAAAAGCTCTGCTTGCAGCCTGGAAACTCGACCCTGCTAATCCACAACATCCTGAGGCACTGAAACTCCTTAAGGATGCTGATTCAATGCTTGAGTTGCTTGAATCAGTCGGCTACCGAATTAAAGCTCGTGCAGTAACTCTCCCGGCTATCAGTGAAGCAAATGACACAATCNAGGCCGGAGATATTTCTATTCCGCTACTGAGACAACAACACCTGATGCCTGATGGTACAGCTTTATGTGTCAGTGACTTCGTTAATCCTAAAGGAAATGATGTAGTAAGTTTATTTACAGTTACAGCACCCTCTGATCTCCCCGGAACAAACAACGAATACGACAAACTGNTACTTGACAGCCTGTTGCACCGTCTTGCCGAGGCNGGCACGGAACTTCTACACCGCCAGCTCAGCGGAGGCGAAAAAATTGGCATCCGCCCGGCTGTAGGATACCCCATNATACCTGACCAGAGCATAATGCATATCCTGGATAAGAAGCTGAAATATGGTGAACTGGGAATCGGGATAACCGAGAATGGAGCATTGCATCCATCGGCTACCACCTCGGGAATAATCATCTACAACCCGTCGGCAAGGTATTTCGAGATAGGTAAAATTGATGAAGACCAGTTAAAGGATTATAGCGAGCGCCGGTCAATCACGGTTGAAAACCTGCGACCGTTCCTGGCATCAGTGCTTAACTGATATCTCAAATCAAGCGTAATGTAATGAAATATGGATTAGTATCGAGAAGCAGCCGTGCGCATTCCGTAAACGACCATGCCCACGAGTGCTAAACCCATCACTGCCATCCAAATAAGTTTTAGTGTCATCATATCCTACAGTTTTAATTCATGTTACGTTATTGTAACAAATATTAGACAAAATAAGTTCGANANAANNNAAAAAAATCGGAATTCCTCAAATCCGGGGATTCCGATTTTTCCATTATCATGATACGGTCAACTACAATTTCAGTCCTTGGTCCGTATAAGTTTGAAGACTAACNTTGATTAATCAATGTTGGGGTTGATTTCATGCCACTTGNTGATGGGAGGCAATACACCGAGCTCGATTACCTCGTCACGTAAAGTGCAAAGGTGTTTGTAACTCTGGTCAAGGGCAGCTTCCTCAGCGGGAGTTCCGTGGAAAGGAATGTGCTTAACTCCCTCAGCGGTCACCTGAGTTTCCATGGCCATCATTATGTGCTTGAAACGGTCATTGTTAACATATGTACCCACAGGCCAGCGGAAAGGTTTGCCACCCATTGCGGCAGCAATCATCTCGATTGACAGGTAAGAGGGGCTCTGGAATGAAGAGCGCCCGCGAAGGTCAATTATATTCTTGCCACCCTGCGTTACCCTTACTTTCATTTCCTCCCATTCCTTTTCAGGAAGGGCTTCAGTACCGATGATTTCAGTGAGAGGCTTACCATCAACCTTTGTTGTTGATGCGAATACTGCCATCTGTTCACCGTGCCCACCGTAAGTGCGGCTGTTTACCACCTTGTCCTGGGGGATACCGAAGTACTTGGCAAGTTCACGTTGCAAGCGGGTGCTGTCAAGCGCAGCGAGTGTAGAAACCTGGGATGGTTTAAGGCCTGAATAGATAAGAGTAATAAGACCTGTAATATCGGCAGGGTTGAAGATAACGACAACATGTTTTGCATCGGGGCAGTATTTCTTAATATTCTTACCGAATTCCTCAGCAATCTGTGCATTTCCCTTGAGGAGGTCCTCACGAGTCATGCCTGCCTTGCGGGCAGCGCCACCTGATGACACGATGTACTTGGCACCGGTGAATGCCTCCTCGATGTCTGATGTAAATGTGAGGTTAGCGCCTTCAAATGAACAGTGGAACAGCTCCTCAGCTACGCCTTCAAGGGCGGGAGCGAAGGGATCATAGAGACAGATGTTAGGTGTAAGACCCATCATGAGTGCCGTCTGGGCCATGTTAGAACCAATCATGCCGGCAGCTCCTACAATAAGCAGCTTGTCATTAGTCAGATAATTCATACTTTTATATTTTTAAAACGATAAATGCTCAACATTACGGTCTCTAATGAGACTGACTATCGTTATTATAACACGGCCAATCGCCAATGGTTCGCTTAAACAACTGCTAAATAAACGAAATTTAGAGTGAAACAAGACCTCTCCTGTACAGTTGCATCAAATGCACATGTTTCAGGGGGCTGTGCCATTGGTTACATTGTGTTAAATAGTATGAATTGTGTTTGGAATTTGTTATATTTGTGCCATGAAGTGAGAGAAGTACACTCTTGACTCATCACTCTCACTTTTTAATGTGTTATCAAATAGAAAATTATAAATCATAGATGGCTAAAGTAATAGGTACCGTTGAAATTGACCGCGAGCGCTGCAAGGGGTGTGACCTGTGTGTGATTGCGTGTCCCTTCGATGTTCTGGCTCTCGCTAAAAAGGATGTCAATGACCGCGGGTATCACTACGCTCTGATGGCTCAGGCTGATAAATGCACGGGATGTACAGCTTGTGCAACCGTGTGTCCTGACGGATGCATTGAAGTCTACCGTCTCATTGAGAAATAATTAAATAAGTAACAAATTCATTCCATAATACTGATGAACGAAGATGTTAGATTGATGAAGGGTAACGAGGCTATAGCTCACGCCGCCATACGCTATGGCGCCGACGGCTATTTCGGCTATCCCATTACCCCACAGTCAGAAGTTCTTGAAACTCTCGAGCTTGAGCAACCCTGGGAAACTACCGGCATGGTTGTTCTACAGGCTGAGAGCGAGGTAGCTTCAATTAACATGGTCTACGGCGGCGCGTCAACCGGTAAAGCCGTAATGACTTCATCCTCAAGCCCCGGCATTAGTCTCATGATGGAGGGCATCTCTTACCTCGCAGCCTCTGAACTCCCGGCCCTCATTGTCAACGTAATGAGAGGTGGTCCCGGTCTTGGTACAATCCACCCTTCACAGAGTGACTATTTCCAGGCAACCAAGGGAGGAGGTCACGGTGACTATCACCTCATTGTGCTCGCACCCGCTACCGTGCAGGAAATGGCTGATTTCGTAGGTCTCGGTTTTGACCTCGCTTTCAAATATCGCACACCGTCAATGATTCTCGCTGACGGCGTCGTGGGCCAGATGATGGAGAAAGTCGTCCTTCCCCCTTTCCGTCCCCGCCGCACTGATGCCGAGATTGAAGAGCAGTGTCCATGGGCTGCTACAGGCAAGCATAAGCGTGGACATCGCAATGTCATTACCTCGCTTGAGCTTGACTCAGCAGTAATGGAAGAAAACAACA